>CAZQKF010000278.1:0-3981 GCA_964593645.1 uncultured Desulfobulbus sp. | reverse complement strand
TGTCGAGTTCCTGCGCGGTATGTTGAATACGCTGGGCATGAAGGTCGGCCCCAACCGTTAAATTGATGATATTTTGTCAATTCTCGAACGGCTGAATCCGTAAAATTAGGCGGGCAGCATGACCCTGATTGCACGCTTCGGCGCGGGTGACATTGAAAAATATCTGCCGCCTCTGCTGCGGGCAGTGAAGAATGAAGGTATGAACGTGCTGTGGAGCTGTGACCCCATGCACGCCAATATCCGCAAAACGGAGGGCGGCCATAAAACCCGCAGCTTTGATGATATCTTATCGGAACTTCGCTGCTTTTTTGAGCTGCACTGGGCAGAAGGAACGGTTCCGGGCGGAGTTCATTTCGAGCTGACCGGAGATGATGTCACCGAGTGTACCGGTGGCGCCCGCCAGCTTGTTGATGAGCAGCTTGGCCGCAATTACCTGACGACCTGTGATCCCCGGCTCAATGCCGAGCAGTCTCTTGAAATGGCATTTCAGATTGCGGAGATGATCAGAACCTGAGCAGCAACGCCAGCAGACAGGCGGGTGGAATTTACTCCTTGCCTGCTGTATTGAAAAGCGATTAATGGGTGGATTTTACACCTGTTAATCGCTTATTTTATTTGGTATTATACGCGGTTAAAGAGCTGGGCAATGGTTTCGGCATCAGTTGCCGCTAGAATCTGGTTTCTGAAGTCGGTTTCTTTTAAGACCTTGCTTGTTCGGGCCAGGGCCTGCAGGTATTCCCCAGCCAGGGACGGCGGGGAGACGATCATCACGATGAGGTGCACCAGGCGGTTATCTACTGCGTCAAAGCTGATACCTGCTGTGGAACGGGCAAGGCAGAGCAGCAATTTGTCCAGTTTTGGTACCTTGCCGTGCGGGATGGCAATACCGTTGCCGACACCGGTGGAGCCGAGAAGTTCGCGCTCTGCCAGGACACGGGTCATGGTGTCTTGATCAATCAGCGGGTGGTTGGCGTGGACGGCTCCGGCAAGTTCGTGCAGAACGCCCGCCTTGTCTGTGGCTTCAAGTTCAAGAATTATGCACTGTTTCTTCAGTTGCACCATGGGCGACTACCTTCGGGCTTTGCGTCGGTGTTTGACCGGCAGAATTTTCATCTGGTCTCTGTATTTGGCCACGGTGCGGCGGGCAACCTTGATTCCCTCTGTCTTCAGGGCTTCGGAGATTTTGTTGTCACTGAGCGGTTTGACCGGATCCTCTTTGTTGATAAGCTGCTTGATACGGTTTTTGATAGCCTCGGCCGCTACTGTATCCCCATCAGTAGTGGCAACAGCAGTTGAGAAAAAATATTTCAGCTCGTAAATACCCTGGGGAGTATGGACATATTTATGGGAGGTGACCCGGCTGACCGTGGATTCATGCATGCCGATGTCTTCAGCTACATCATGGAGGATAAGCGGTTTGAGGTAACCGGCACCCTTTTCAAAAAAATCATGCTGGAATTTGAGCAGGCTTTCCATGACTTTGTAAATGGTACGTTGCCGCTGCTGGAGCGATTTGATAAACCACTGGGCACTGCGTTTTTTCTCCTGCAAATAGTTCCTGGAATCCTTGCCCATCTTCTTTTTCTGCTTGAGCATCTCCTGGTACTCCGGGGAGAGCTGCAGGTTGGGCAGGCCGTCATTGTTGAGCTGGATAACAAATTCACCGTCAATTTTATACACATACACATCCGGAACCACATAATTGGTCTGCTCGTTGCTGAATTCATTGCCCGGGTACGGGGTGAGCTGGGCAATAACATCCACGGCAGCCTGAACCTTGCGGGCCGTAACCCCGGTCTGGCGGGCAATCAGCGCGTAGTTCCGTGTTTGCAGATGATCCAGGTATTCATCAATGATGCGATAGGCCAGAGACTCTTCCTGGCCGTTGCGATCAAGCTGCAGGAGCAGGGACTCGCGGATAGTACGGGCGGCAATACCGGCCGGTTCAAGGCTTTGTACCAACCGCAGCATTCCTTCGGCCTCTTCGGTGGAACAGCCGACATCGGCGCAGATGTCTTCAATATCTGCCTGGAAAAAGCCGTGTCCGTCCAGATTGCCTAAGATAAAATAGGCAATGTCTTTATCAAGCTCAGTTAAACCGATATGGGTCAGCTGCCATTGCAGGTGCGAGGTCAGGCCGGGTGTGGCGGAGATGAAATCAAACTGGGACGGAGCATCGGCCGGTGGAGTCTCCCGGGCAAAGGAGAAATCCGAGTCAAAGTTGTTAGCATAATCCTCCCAGTTGACTTCAGCCACCGAGCCCGGATCGTCACCGGTCACCTGGGTGGTGGCGGCTGTCTCCGGAACTTCTTTGACTTCCTCTGCAGACAGGGCCTCTGGATTAGTTATTTCCGGTGTCTCTATAGCCTCTTCAAGCAATGGATTTTGTTCCATCTCCGCCTGCAGCGCATCAGTGAGCTCCAATCGGTTCAGCTGCAGCAGCTTGATCGCCTGGCGCAGCTGCGGCGTCATGACGAGTTTCTGGGCCAGCTTTAACTGCTGGCGGAGCTCAAGGGACATAGGGTAACCGGCTTACATGCTGAAGTTTTCGCCCAGATACATCTTCTTGGCGAGTTCACTTTCAATAATATCAGCAGCTGCGCCGCTGGTCAGGATCTGGCCGTCATTCATGATGTAGGCAAAATCACAGACCTGCAGGGTCTCGCGTACATTATGGTCAGATATCAGTACACCAAGTCCCTTGGCCTTGAGACCGCGGATGATCTGCTGCAGATCGGCAACCGCAAGCGGGTCAACACCGGCAAAGGGCTCATCAAGCAGGATAAACCGGGGCCTGGTGGCCAGGGCCCGCATAATCTCGACGCGTCTCCGTTCACCGCCGGAAAGGGCATGTCCCTTGTTCTGGGCCAGATACTCGATCTTCAGTTCCACCAGCAGTTCTTCGATGCGGTTGTTGATCTCGTTGCGGGTCAGTCCCAGGGGCTCAAGCACGATACGGACATTTTCTTCCACAGTAAGCTTTTTAAAAACCGAAGGCTCCTGGGCCAGGTAGGTAATCCCCTTGGACGCGCGTCGATGAATGGGCAGGGCAGTGATATCCTCCCCGCCCAGATAGATAGAGCCTGCCGTGGGCCGGATAAAACCGACTATGGAGTAAAAAGTGGTTGTCTTGCCGGCACCGTTTGGCCCCAGCAGACCGACAATAGAGCCGTTTTTAACCTGCAGGTTGACCTGATCTACAACCCTGCGGGAGCGGTACTCTTTGACAAGATTCTTGGTTTCCAGAATTGACGGGGCAGCCATTATTTTTTCTTGGTGTCTGATTCAGGATGGATAACCGCCTTGACTCGGCCGGGCTTGCTCTTATCCTGTTCAACAATGGATCGTTTTTCATCAAGATAATAAATAATGGTTTTGCCGGCGACCATGTTCTGGCCCTGCCAGGCCTTGGCGTCTCCAGTCAGGATAACCTTGCGGTCTTTGGCAAAGTAATCCATGCGTTTGCCGGTGCCGAGCCAGTCATCCTGGGTGACCTCAACATTGCCGATACAGATCAGTTTTTTGACTTTACTGGACTGTGTTTTACCTTTTGTGCCCTCATCTTGGACATAATATACCGTCATCTCGTCGGAACGAATGGTCACCGGACCCTGACTGGCATCAACATTGCCGATAAAGACGACGGAGTTGTCCTCTTCCTGGCTCACCATTCGGTCGGCTTCGATGCGGATAGGGTCGTCTTCGGTAAAACCCGGCCCGGCAGAGAGCAGGATGAGGCCGACAGCCATGGCTGTCGGCAGGCAGCGGCGAAGAAAAAAGCGAAAAGAATGCATTGGTCTACCTGTTTAAATTATGTTTTACAGTTATTCCGGATTAAATTTTGCATTAACCTGTTCAAAGATACTGGGTTCATTTTCAAATGTAAAGTATTTCTCTCTGATAAGCGTATTCCTGCAGCGTTGCAAGAGAGTTGTTTACAACAGCGCTGGAGGGCGGGTACAATTCTCCTTTAAAAGGAGT
>CAZQKF010000277.1:0-3997 GCA_964593645.1 uncultured Desulfobulbus sp. | reverse complement strand
AACCGGCTGACGCCCTGAAAACAGCACCGCCTGCCGCTAAAGATTAAGCAAGGCTGCATGTAGAATAAAAAACATTTCGGAGTAATCCGATACCTACCTCCCCGTCACAGCAATTTATCGCTGTGACGGGCAGCAGTTTTCCTGCGATTTGTTCTTTTCATAAACCAATCCAGGCAACGTAAACAAAAAACCCTGCCGATATTTTATCGGCAGGGTTTTTTGTTTGCAGTGTCTTGTGGTACTCTGTAAGCAGACCCGAAATTCGATACCCTTTGCATCAGTTTTATTGAGCCCGTGATTCTATGAAAGTTGCCCGCCGGATGTTTTCCAGACCACTGCATGTTACAATCAGTTTTTTGTTTATTGTCCTGATCCTCTGCGTTGGTTTTGTCCTCAGTTATTACAACTATAAAAAAACCTCAACCATCGTTATCTCCGCCACCAACAGGCTCTTTCATGAATTTTCCCTTGAGGTTGCCCAGAATTTTGAGGGGACCTACAGCCCGGTAATTCAGGCGGTCAGCCTGCTCTCCTACAGTCATGCAATCAGGGGAAACACCTTGGATGAGCGGCTGCAATCCTTGAGCCTGCTTGCCGATGTCCTGCGCCACGAGTCTGCTGTCTCCGGTTTGCAGATAGGGTATCAGAACGGGGATTATTTTATTGTTCATCCCCTGTACTCCGACTACGAGAGCTCACTGTTTGCAGCGCCGGATGATGCTGCTTATGTGGTCGATGACATCAGCCAGGACGACGCAGGTGGTGGTACGCTGCGTCGTGTTTTCTTTAACCGCAAACTTGAGGAACTCGGGCGCCTTGCCCCGGCTCCAACCACGTATGATCCGAGAAAGCGTCCCTGGTTCATCCAGGCCATGGAGACTCCGGCAGTGGTCTCTACACCGCCCTATTTTTTTCACTTCCTCCATAAGGTCGGAACCACGATTGCCCGGCAGGTTCCCGGCGGGACTGCCGTTGTTGCAGCCGATATTACCCTTGAACAGATTTCCAGGACACTTTCCCGAACCAGTTTTGCCCCTGATGAAAAAAAGGTGGTGCTGCGGCGCGACGGTCGGGTACTTGCCTACAGTAATCCCGGCCAGGTGCAGGCGCCGGGCCGGGGGCTGGGAGGTATGCTCTCACTTGCCGATCTTGGCAGCGGCATTCTTGCACACACCGCTAAAAATATTGACCTGCAACCGGGGCATCTGCGCTTCAGCTTTGAGGGGCGGCAGTGGCTCGGTATGGTGTCGGACCTTGCTATAGGGCATGCTATTACCCCAAAGTTATTGCTGCTTGTCCCGGAAGACGAGATCTTGAGTAATGTTCGCCGGGTACGAAGAAATGCATTCATCCTGACCTTGATTACCCTCCTGGTTACCATTCCCATCACCTGGTTTATTTCCAGGAAGATTTCCGTGTCTATACGGCAGCTTGCTGCAGATGCACGACGGGTCAGCCGGTTTGATTTTGACACTCCCCTGACAATTCATTCGCGAATCACTGAAGTGGATGAGCTTGCCGATTCCATGCGGGTACTGCAGGGTACGGTGGGCCGATTTCTTAAGCTTGTCCAGTCCATTGCCGGTGAGCAGGATTTTGCGACAACATTAAAGCGTATCAGCCGGGAGACCATGACCATCAGCCGGGCCGATGCAGTGGTCAGTTACCTGTTAAATGATGACAAGAGCAGGCTGGTTCCTGATGTTATTATAGATCATAGTCGGGGAAGTATTGCCCCTGACAGCCTGCCCGAGATCATGACTAAGGATTTTGTCGCCTGGCATCAAGATCCACCGCAACCACTCAAGCTGAACAGGGATAAAGATCCTCTCCAGGCCGAGTTGTTTGCCCTGTTTGATAAACAGGAACTCACTCTGGCTCCTGTCCCGCTTGTTGACCGACAGGACGACCCCATCGGCCTGCTGGTCCTGGTCTATCATGATATGGAAAGCCATGGTGACCTGGATGATCGGCTGTCCTTTGTCCGGGCCTTTTCCGGATTTGCAGCTGTTTCCCTTGAAACCAGACAGCTGATCAAGATGCAGAAGCAGCTGCTTGACTCCTTTATCAGCCTACTGGCCGGAGCGATTGATGCAAAATCATCCTATACCGGTGGCCACTGTCAGCGGGTTCCGGTGATAACTGAGATGCTTGCCAGGGCAGCCTGTGACAGCAGCCAGGGACCGTTTAAGGATTTTTCTCTGTCTGTTGATGAATGGGAGGAACTGCATATTGCGGCCTGGCTGCATGATTGCGGCAAGGTAACGACTCCGGAATACGTGGTGGACAAGGCGACCAAGCTTGAGACCATCTATAACCGGATTCATGAGATTCGTACCCGTTTTGAGGTGCTGAAACGTGATGCCGAGATTGCCTGCCTGCAGGCTATTAATGCAGGTGGTGACCGCAGCGTGCTTGAGCAGACATTACAGGATAAGCTTGCCCGCCTTGATGATGATTTTGCCTTTGTTGCCGACTGCAACCTGGGCGGTGAATTCATGGATCCGGAGAAAAAAATGCGGCTGCGCAAGATTGCCGGCTACAGCTGGATGCGCACTTTAGATGATCGCCTTGGGCTTTCCTGGGAAGAGATGCAGCGCAAAAAGAAGGTGGATTGTCCTGAGCTGCCGGTGGAAGAGTTTGTCCTTGCCGACAAACCGGAACACTGCATTCCCCGAACTGCAGCAGACCAGGTTGCCGGTGATAACCCGTGGAACTTTAAACTCAATGTTCCAGAGTATCTCTATAACCTGGGCGAGCTGTATAACCTGCAGGTTGACCGGGGAACCTTAACTGCGGAAGAACGGTTTAAGATTAACGATCACATTGTCCAGACCATTAAGATGCTGTCCCAGCTGCCCTTTCCCTATCACCTGAGACGGGTCACGGAGATAGCAGGCTGTCACCATGAGACCATGATCGGCACCGGTTACCCAAGAAAGTTAACAGAGAACCAGATGTCGGAGACGGCAAAGATGATGGCCATTGCCGATATCTTTGAGGCTTTGACTGCGGCGGATCGGCCCTACAAAAAGGCCAAGAAGTTAAGTGAGGCCCTGCGGATTCTCTCTTTTATGAAAAAGGATCAGCATATTGACCCGCAGTTGTTTAATTTATTCCTGACCAGCGGCGTATACCTTGATTATGCAAAAAAATACCTGGATCCGAAACAGATTGATGCCGTGAATATCAGTGAGTATTTAGGCTGAAATGTCGACAGGACAGGCGGATCCGTTATTCGCCGGAGAACTCAAGAGGTAAGCGATTGCTGGATATGCTTCAGGAGTTTGTGCAGGGATGTGGGTTTCTGGAGAAGATCGGTAATGCCTAACCGTACCTGGTCACCCGGGTTACAGCTGTCGCTGTAGCCGGTACAGAGCAGGATAGGTATGGTTGACGGATAGGAGCGAATTTTTTCGATCAGCTCGGTGCCGGTGAGCCCGGGCATGGTCTGGTCGGTAATGACAAGATCCCAGGCCTCGGGATCTTGCGTGTAGGCCTCCCAGGCACTTTGACCGTCGGCATAGGTGCGTACTTTGTAGCCCTGACCGACCAGAAATTCTGAGGTCAGATCGCGTAGCGTGGCTTCATCGTCCACAAACATGATCTGCCTGCGGCCTGCTGGTGGTTGCTCTGGCGCTGAATCCTGAGTGTGGCCCTGCAGTTTGCAGGCAGCTCCGGTTACAGGCAGGTACACGGTAAAGACCGTGCCTTTTCCCGGAGTGCTGTCTACCTGAATAATGCCCTCATGGCTCTCTATAATTCCATGTACTACGGCAAGGCCCATTCCTGACCCCTTAGTCTGTCCCTTAGTGGTAAAATACGGGTCAAAGATCTTGTTGATAATCTCCGGAGCCATACCGATTCCCGTGTCGGTAATACGGAGCCGGGCATATCCCGACGAACAGAGGTCATTCTGATACCTGCTGCTGATCTCGAGACCGTCAACATCATCAAGGGCAATGGTGAGTAGGCCGCCGTTTTCCTCCATGGCATG
>CAZQKF010000276.1:0-3998 GCA_964593645.1 uncultured Desulfobulbus sp. | reverse complement strand
CCATCCCGACCGCCCGAAAAATCACGATAAAAACTTGGTATACGGATATAGCCGATCTTGGCTCCGTTTGTATCCTTTAAGACCGTAGACTTCACATAGGTCTCCTCAATCTTGACCACATCACGGACAATGGGAATGACCATTCGTGCGCCGTCAGGCCGCAGTATAGTCAGCCGCACCTCAGTTCCCTTGGGGCCACGGATATAGGAAACCGCCTCCCGGATCCGCATGTCAGAGATATCCACGGGATCGCCGTCTTTTTCCGACACCGCCATAATGGTATCCTCTGCATGCAGCTGTCCTTGCGCCTCTGCAGCAGACCCGGGAATAATGCGCACCACCTTGATATGGCCGTCATCCTCACGCAGCAAAGCGCCGATTCCCTCCAGTGATCCACTCATGTGAATATCAAAATCTTCCTTGGAAGTTGGTGCCATATAATTTGTATGTGGGTCAAAAGCCCGGGCAACCGCATCAAAAAATCGGTTATAATGCTCCTGGCGGGTCACCTGCTCCAATCGGTGCAGATAATTTTTGGTGCGCTTGTGCACTTTGTCCAAGGCACTTTGCCATAGCTCCTTGTTCAGGGGACCGGCTTCAACAAGACGAGCTACGTCTGCTTTTGTCTCTTTGTTTTCCTTCTCAATTTCTTTATTTTTTTTCTCTATTTCCTGAAGATAGGAGTCAAGCACTTCCATCTTCAGGGCACGACGCCAACGATCCTTAAGCTCTGCTTTATCTGCCGCGTATTCGAGTTTTTTGGGGTCGGTCTCAATATAATCTTCACGGTTTGGGTCAAAGCCGCTGTTCATGACCTCTTCCACAATTTTCTGCACATCCTTGACCCGTTCCGCCATGATCTGCCGACCGGCATCAGGTAAAATAGCATTGCCTCGGCTGAGATCATTATCGATTTGATCGGCATAGGCATCAAGTTGCTTTACATCCGCCTTGAGCAGAAATCGTTTTCGGGGATCGAGCTGCTTCAGATACAGATCATAGGCGGCCCTGGACAGGGCATTGTCAAAGGGCTTATGCTCAAAATGCTGGGCAGGCAGCTGATGACTCAGCATATAGGCAATAAGACGGTTCCGGCCCGCATCAAACTCGACCGGCATGACTTTGGCCTGGGCAGCAGTACTGATAAGCAGAACCACACAGAAAAAACCAACAATAAAACGATGTACTCGCATGAACAGACTCCGAAAATCAAACAGGGTGAATATTCAAGATAATTCCGTAGAAATACGGACAAATATCAATATAAAAAGAAAATCAGCAAACTCCCCATACCATGCATGGATGAGGATGTAAACAGACAAAAGATATGAGACGACGCCATGATAGCCGGCAGCGACTGAACCGTTACAAAGGGCTGGCAACCCTGGCAGCACCGTTCACGGAACTCATAATATCATACATATTAGAAATCTGACCGACCTTGATGGCTGACGTCAGTTTATAAAAATCAAGACAGGTACCGCAGGCAAAAATTTCTACCCCCTGCTGCTGCAGGTTGCGCAGGGCGTCCAGAGCCCCTGACTCTTCGGCCACCAGCCGAACCCCTTCGTTATAAAATAAGATTTTTGCAGGAAGCGGGTCTACATCTTTTATAGTCTGAATATAGGTCTGCAGTAAGGCCCAACCCAGTTCATCACTCCCGCGCCCCATGGAGGCCGAAGAGATTACATAGACCAGGCCGCCGGTACCGGGAAGCGTGCAGTTGTACTCCGCTGCATCAAATGGCTGAGAACTTTCGCCCTCAGCAGCCTGCAGGAGAATTTTCCAGCTGCCGTCGCCCTCGTCTGTGATCGTTATTTCGCAATTTCTGCTGCGGCCAAAGCGGCTCACATTACCCTTAGAGGCCTCGTTATCAACGATCACCTCAAGGATCTGATTCCCCTGCTCAAGTGCCTCCTTGGCTTGAATGACCGGCTGGGGACAGGTCAGCCCCCGACAATCAAGTGTTTTTGTACTCATATGATTTTGCTCCACAATCTGATTTTTCACAAAAGAAACGAGAAACGTGCCAGGGAAGATTTAACACTCATGCTTTATCAGAAAATCTGCAACAACCTCCTGCATCACATCCAACTGGGTACGACCGGTCTCATGAACCAGGATCCAGACACAGCGTTGAAAGGCACGATATTGATCCGCAGGGACAACGAGTTTGATCTCCTCCAGCTTCTGCCCACCGCTTCCAGACGGCATGGAAGATTCCATTTACCCATTCTCCTGCCGGTGAAAGGCAATGACCTCAGCATAGGTGCAGCCGGATCCTCCAAAAATATCAAGAGCACTGCCCACCGTCGCATCCAGCCTGCCCCTGCCAGCACTGCAAATAAGTTCCATATCAGCCATAGAGCCGACCCCTCCAGCGTAAGTTATAGGAATTAAAGCATGTTCTGCCAACAGGGTAATAAGCCGCTCGTCCACTCCCATGCACTTTCCCTCCACATCAACGGCATGGATTAAAAACTCGTCGCAACTTTGGGCAAGTTCGGTGAGCATCTCCGGGCTGATGCGCAATTCGGTAAACTTCTGCCAGCGATCGGTCACCACATAATAGCCGTCTTTCCGCCACCTGCAGCTGAGATCAAGCACCAGCCGCTCCCGCCCAACCAGGCTGCAGAGACGGTGCAGGCGATCATCATCCAGATGCCCGTCATGAAAGACATGGGAGGTAACAATAACATGGGAGGCACCCAACTCAAGCCAGCGCCCGGCATTGTCAACGGTTATACCGCCGCCCAGTTGCAGGCCACCGGGCCAACCGGCCAGGGCATCAACAGCTGCCTCTTCATTACCGGACCCGAGCATAATAACATGGCCGCCCCTGAGACTGTCATGCCGGTACATGCGGGCATAATGGGAAGGGGGGAACTTTGAACAAAAATTGGTCTGCAGAGTTACAGAATGTGCATCCTGCAGGGTGGAGCCGACAATCTGTTTCACCCTGCCGTCATGCAGGTCTATACAGGGTCGGAAACGCATAGGCTAAAAGAAAAACACCAAGGAGAAAAAAGCAGGAGCAGGCAGACTGCCTGCTCCTGCACAAGTACAACTACACAGTTCAGCCCTTTTTCACCATCATGGTGGTCGGATCAAGGGTCAGGCAGTCACCTTCTGTTGAATTCTCACCGTTATTTCGGATGATATCAAGCTGAATAAGCTCTTTTTCCGGCTTCAGTAGAACCACGGTGTCAAAGAGATCATCGATCTCATGACAGGGGGCGGGCACACCGGCTGGTGACACACGTTCATCACCACGGTGGCTGACAGCAGAAAACCAGGCCTGCAGGTTCATGGAATCAAGCAGATCCTTTATATCTTCAAGGCTTTCACGGCCAGTGTTTTCAAAATCAAAACCATCAATAACCAAACAGTTTGGCTTGAAAATATCTTGGAGAATTAAATCATTGAGCCGTTCCTCAACCCGGGCCCGGCTGAACGCTGATTCCTTGAAGGTCATGATCATCCGGTGCTGCTGCACCATGTCGATCAGCTCATGGGGATTGGTGACGGAACCATCCTGAAGAATAATCTTCAAAATATCATCATACCAGATCTTGGTTTTGTCAATAGACTCACCAATACTGATATGGATGACACGGTTGCCGCGCAGGATGGAGTCAAGTGCTATCTGAACCAGCAGGGCAGTCTTGCCCAGTCCGGCCCGGGCCATGATCAGGCCCATCTGTTTATTGTTTGTTCCCAGGTTCAAAACCCGCAAAGGGTTCTGGTTGACCAGCGGTTCATATCCCATTGTTCTACCTCATATTTCTATTCAATCCACAGCATGCCGTGGTTTTGTTATAACTCCAATAGTGCCTTAAAAAAAGTCTATTATTCACAGGAAAACTGATTTCCCGGCACCATCACCAACAGCAATCAGCCGTTCTTTCTGGACTCTTCGTACTCTTTGATCAGCTCTTCAGCAACAGACTTGGGCACCTGCTTGTAGTTGGCAAACTCCATAGTGAACTCTGCCTTGC
>CAZQKF010000275.1:1590-4000 GCA_964593645.1 uncultured Desulfobulbus sp. | reverse complement strand
CGGCTGCAGAAAGAGGTCAGGTGCCGGATCAAAGCAGAAAATGACCTGCTTGAATACCAGGGCAAACTGGTGGATAAAGTCGCAGAGCGAACAAAAGAACTGGAAGAAAACAGAGATTATCTGCAGGCAATTTTCGACGCACCATGCGAGGCAATTTTCATCCATGATGCGAAAACAGGAGCCACCATTGATGTGAACAAAACCATGCTCCAAATGTCCGGACTGACCTATGAAGAGGCCCTGCAGACCTCTATTGCCGATATGAGTTCGGGGGAATATCCATATAACCAGCAGGAAGTAGAAAAAAAAATGCAGCTGGCGATTCATGAGGGCCCCCAGACCTTTGAGTGGTTGGCAAAAAAGAAAAACGGTAAACTTTTCTGGACTGAAGTCGTCCTTACGCTGACCGAATTCAGCGGCCATTCCTACGTGATTGCGGTGGCACGAAATATTGATGCCCGAAAACAGGCTCAACAGGTACTGGCCAATGAGCGGGAACGACTTGCCGTAACCCTGCGCAGTATTGCCGATGGTGTTATCACAACGGATACGCAGGGAAACATCAGCATCCTGAACAAGGTGGCGGAAAAGTTGACCGGCTGGTCCAGTGAAGAGGCAAAGGGCAAACCGTTTGCTGAAGTATTTCAACTTATTCATGAGGAAACAGGCCGTTCCTGTGCAAACCCGGTAGACAAGGCTTTGCAGTATGGCCAGGTCGTCGGCCTCAGTGCCGATGTCTCCCTGATCAGCAGGGACGGCAAGCGGAAAAGGATAGCCGACAGCGGCGCACCAATCAGGGATAATAACAGCGAAATCATCGGAGCAGTGCTTGTGTTCCGCGATGTTACCAATGAAAAAAAATTGGAAAAAGAGCTCCTTAAGATACGCAAACTTGAGGCCGTAGGCGTACTTGCAGGCGGCATTGCCCATGATTTCAATAATATCCTGTCGGCCATCCTGGGCACTATTGAGCTGACAGCCAGGAGCATCGGAAAAAATCACAAGGCCTCATCCTTTCTTGACCAGGCACTCAAGGCAACGTCTCGGGCAACCCGGCTCACCCAGCAGCTGCTCACCTTTGCCAAGGGAGGCGACCCTGTCAAAGAGACCACTTCCCTTCCCCAGCTGATCAAGGATTCTGCAGATTTTGTCCTGCGCGGCAGCACGGTTTCCTGCGAGTATGATTTTCCAGATGATCTCCGGCTGGTTGATATTGATACCGGCCAGATGAGCCAGGTTATCCAGAATATCATTATAAATGCCCGCCAGGCCATGCCGGACGGCGGCCGCATCCATATCCGTGCAGCCAATGTGCAGGATCCCTCGCTTGAACCCATGCTGTCCCTCCACGGCGGAGAGGCCTTTGTTAAAATATCCATCCAGGATTCGGGAATAGGGATTCCCCAATCCATTATCGATAAAATTTTTGACCCCTATTTCTCAAGCAAACAGGAGGGCAGCGGATTGGGCCTTGCCATCTGCCACTCCATTATCAGCAAACACGGCGGTCATATTACCGTACAGTCCACCCCGGGGCACGGGACCGAGTTTACTCTTTACCTGCCCACCTCCCGCGAGACCAACGTCAGGTCGACGAATATGAACCCGGAAAATGCGGCTGCAGCACCTGTCCTGGTTCTGCTCATGGATGACGATGAGATGCTGCGCACTGTGGCAACGTCACAACTTGAACATCTGGGCCACACCGTGCTGACGGCTGAAGACGGCAAGAGTGCCATTAGTTTGTACACGGAATCTCTGCACACGGCCGCGCCTGTTGATCTCCTCATCATGGATCTCACCATCCCGGGAGGCATGGGCGGTAAAGAGGCCGTGCAGGAGATCTTAGCGGTCAACCCGGAGGCAAAGGTTATCGTAACAAGCGGCTATTCCAATGATCCTGTCATGGCCAATTACCAAAAATACGGCTTTCAGGCATCCCTTCTCAAACCGTTTGATCTCAACGAACTGCACAGAGTCATTTTGTCCGTCCTGTCATAAAGGTAACTATTCAGGTAGCAGTATAATCTTGGCATAACCGGTGATCTGTAACTGCTCAGATGTGCCCCATATTATGGTAAGCAGGCCAACGAAACTATAGCCCGCCTATGTGAGGCGGCCTGATCGCCATAAGATGGGGTGCAGCTGAACAGTTACTCATAAAGAATCTTTGCATCACGCCAAAGCGCTGGTATGATGCTTCTGAAATCTTCAGGTACGTATAGACAAATCTTTCAGGAACAGGTTTATGGCCAGCTACTGCATCGGCATTGACACCGGCGGCACCTACACGGATGCCGTTCTCATTGATACTACAACTCACGAGGTTGTGCACTGGGCCAAGGAGGCCACTACACACCACGACCTTGGCATCGGGGTGGGCAAGGCACTTGAAAGCCTGCTCGCAGCC
>CAZQKF010000275.1:0-1580 GCA_964593645.1 uncultured Desulfobulbus sp. | reverse complement strand
GCCCCAGCTGATGTCAGCTCGCTTGCCGTGTCCACCACCCTGGCAACTAATGCCATTGTCGAGGGTCGAGGGTCGAGGGTGGGCCTGTTTGTGTTCGGTTATGTCCGCCATTTCAAGTTACCGATCATGGCCAATATCTTTTTAAAGGGCGGCCATACTATTACCGGTAAAGAGGACGAACCGCTGGATATTGAAGGGTTGGTGGACACCATCCAGGGCTTAAAGGACGAGGTGGACAGTTATGCACTCTGCGGCGCCATGGCCATTAAAAATCCGGCCCATGAACTGGTGGCCCAGGAGGCAATTTCCGTTCTTGACCCGAATAAGCCGGTCTTCTGCTCACACCAGGTCAGTGATCATCCCGGCATGCGGGCCCGGGCGGCAACAGCCTGTCTGCACGCCAAACTGATGCCCTTGATGGTCGGCTTTCTCTCTTCCATCCAGCTGTCCATGCTCAAGGTAAAACTCAGCTGTCCGGTGACCATTATCTGCGGCAACGGTCGCGGCGCTAGCCTTGATGAAGCCGTGGAACGGGCGGCAATTACCATGGCCAGCGGCCCGGCGGCCACGGCACGTTTCGGCTGTACTGCGGGAGAACCCACTGCCCTTATAGTTGACGTGGGCGGAACCACCACGGATGTCTGTATGATCCGGGAAGGCAAGCCGGTACTCAGTGAAGACGGCTGCGTCATCGGCCAGTGGCAGACCCATGTGGAGGCAATCGACATGTACACGGCCGGTGGCGGTGGTGACTCCCATGTGCTCTGTTCACCAGACAACACTGCCGGCCTTGAGACCACCCGGGTTCTGCCGCTGGCCATGACGTCAGATCTTCCTGACCCCGGAGAATGGTTAGGCTGTGGACGGCGCTGTGCACTGGTACTGCCCGTTGCAGGCCTTGATGAACAAACAATGGCTGCAGACGAAATTCTGCATTACCTGCAGGAGCACGGCCCGGCAAATTCTGAAACCCTGGCCCGCAAAACCAGCCTGTCCGGTGTTATCCTGGAAAAACGGCTGGAACGGCTGGTCTATTTGCAGCAGATACGAATGAGCGGCTTCACGCCCACCGATGCCCTGCATGTACTGGGCACACTGGATATCGGCAATCGCGATCAGGCCGACGCCGGAGCTCGGGCACTGGCATCGGCCCTTGACATGAAGGTTGACGAATTCTGCAGGCAGGTCATTGTTGAGACGGAAAAAACCATTGAGACCATTATCCTGGACTACCTGGGCCGGAAAATCTGGCAGGATAACCAGGCTGCTCCCTTCCTGAACCGCCGCGATAATGAACTTTTTTCCCTCAACTTCTCCGTCAAGATCCCCATCATCGGCATTGGCGCGGCAGCCCGCTGCTTCCTGCCCGGGGTGGCCAAGCGCCTACAGACCACGGTGAGCTTTCCGGATCATTACGAAGTGGGTAATGCCATTGGCGCGGCCCTGATCGGCATGGAAGATGCGTCACAACCGCATAGAATGGCTACCTGAAACAAATAGACTCGATGAAAATACGAAAAAATTCAAAGCTTATACAGGTTGGTCTGCCGCTCATTCTGCTGATCTCTTTACTGCTGGGC
>CAZQKF010000274.1:0-4025 GCA_964593645.1 uncultured Desulfobulbus sp. | reverse complement strand
GTTTTGAAAATGCCTGCTGGGCCTATATTGCCGGTGCAGCCATTGCCCTGAAAAAGGGGCAGACCAGGGCGGCTGAAATAGCCTCTACCTTAGGGATAGGGTTGCAGTCTTTTTGCATTCCCGGCTCGGTTGCTGAAGATCGCAAAGTGGGTATCGGACATGGCAATCTGGCCGCCATGCTTCTTTCTGAGGAGACCCGCTGCTTTGCCTTTATAGCAGGCCATGAGTCGTTTGCTGCAGCCGAAGGCGCCATTGGTATTGCCAACTCCGCCAACCGGGTGCGCACCGAACCGCTGCGGGTTATCTTAAACGGTCTGGGCAAGGATGCCGCCTATATTATTTCACGTATAAATGGTTTTACCTATGTAAAAACCCAGTTTAATTACATGGATGGAACCCTTGCCGTAACACAGGAAAAAGCGTTTTCTACGGGAGGGCGAGCCGAGGTGCGCTGTTTCGGCGCTGATGATGTGCGCGAAGGTGTGGCTATTAACCACCTGGAAGGGGTAGATGTCTCCATTACCGGCAACTCCACCAATCCCACCCGGTTCCAGCATCCAGTGGCTGGAACGTATAAAAAAGAATGCAACGAGCAGGGCAAGAAATATTTTTCTGTTGCCTCGGGCGGGGGAACCGGCCGTACCCTGCATCCCGACAACATGGGTGCCGGCCCTGCCTCCTACGGCATGACCGACACCATGGGCCGCATGCACTGCGATGCCCAGTTTGCCGGGTCATCTTCCGTGCCGGCCCACGTTGAGATGATGGGCTTTATCGGCCTGGGCAACAATCCCATGGTCGGTGCCTCGGTTGCAGTGGCAGTGGCCCTGCAGCAGGCTGCGGGCTGACAGCCGGATAATCCTCACCACGGCATCTGGGTCTGCAGCTGGCACAGATGCCGTGGTATTCTTCGTCACACTGAACGTCAGGCCACTTTGGTAAACACCTTGCCCTGCAGGTGATCCGGCAGAACAAGGCTGCCTGTCCTGGGTTGTTTCTCTTCTTGTTTTCCGCTATCTCTCCTGTTCTATTCAGTTTTTTCGTGCAAACTTATGTGAAATATCGTACTGTTTAATCGTTCATATACACATAAAAGGATTTGCTACGTTTTTTATATTCTTTTTCCAGGAGGATCCCATGGCTGACTTTCTCTTTATTTTGCGCAGTGCAGACAATGAAATGGCAACCCGTTGTTTTCAGTTTGCCAAGATTGCCCATGGCAAGGGGCATACGGTGAATATTTTTCTGATTGACTCCGGAGTGGAGGGGAGCCTGAAAGGCCGCGACGTATCACAGAAAACTGTAACCGGTGACTGCCCGGCCGATTATCTGCCGTACCTGGTTGAAAATAATGTAGCGGTGGGCGTCTGTACTCCCTGTGCTAAAAACAGAAATTTAGACGAGAACCAGTTCTACGCGAACATGAAACTCGACGGCGGACCGCATCTCATTGACATGGCTGCAGAGAGCAAAGTCTTTAATTTTTAGGCGTTACGGCAGATTGTATATGTCGGATGTGTATGTTGGGGTGAGGCACGAACCCCAACATTTCCCCAATAATACCGGATGTGTTGGGGTTCGCAGGCTCACCGCCAACCTACGGCACAAGGGTACCTGGGTGAAAACTGATTAATTTGTGCGGCTGAAGATGTAGTGGGCCAGTTCTCGGAGGGGATCGGCTCGCTGGTCAAAGGGGGTAAGGGCTGTAATTGCCCGTTCCATAGCTTCCCGGGCCAGCTCTTTTGTTTTGTTCACCCCGAAAAATGCCGGATAGGTGGCCTTGCCGTGCACAGCATCGCTGCCTGCTGTCTTGCCTAACTGCTCGGTTGTAGCAGTTACATCCAGCAGGTCATCCACGATCTGAAAGGCCAGTCCCACGGCAGTGCCGTACTCGGTCATGGCCTGCAGCTGTTCCCTGTCCGCCCCACCGCCCATGGCCCCCATGCGCACTGCTGCTCGGATCAGGGCACCGGTCTTAGAGCGGTGAATGGTCTGCAGGCGTGCAAAGGGTATGTTTTTATCCTCGCTGTCAATATCCAGGTACTGTCCACCCACCATGCCCAGTGATCCGGCAGCCCGGGCCAGTTCAAACACAAGCTGCAGTCGAACCTGCGGATCCGGGCCGGGAAGTTCTCCATTGCTGAGCAAATCAAAGCCGTAGGTAAGCAGTCCGTCACCGGCCAGGATGGCCGCAGCTTCCCCGAATTTTTTATGACAGGTGGCCCGGCCCCGCCGCAGGTCGTCATCGTCCATGGCCGGCAGGTCATCGTGGATGAGCGAATAGGTGTGAATACATTCCAGAGCACAGGCAGCAGGCAGGAGCTGCGTGTTAATATCCGGATGGTCACTCACGCATCGACCGGCTGCCAGGCAGAGGATGGGCCGCACCCGTTTGCCGCCGACAAACAGGCTGTAGCGCATGGCTGCCACATGCCCGGCAAAGTCGCCGCTTTCGGGTAGCATGTACTGTTCAAGTCCCTCTTCCACAAGGCGACGTTGTTTTTCAAGGTAGTTTTTTATATCCATTTTCTCTGTTATTCCAGCCTGCAAAAAAAGCCATCGTACCCAACGGCACGGGCAAAGGTATTTTGTGTAATAACTACATATTTCTACCATGGATTCCAACCGGAGCAAGAGTTTTTCCTGGCAAACATTTTTGTGTGGTCTATGGAACCGGACGGAGGATTGACTGTTCGTTATGGAGAATCCGCTGTACAAACTGTTTGAGCCTGCCCTTGCGGTTGCCCAGTAATTTTGCTGTATATAGTGTTTGACTAACATGGGTACACCACGTATAGTACTTTTATATCAGTTGTCGGTACGCTTCATGGGAAGCGTGAAGTCTGTCTTTTGACAGATAACAGGGAATCCGGTGTAACTCCGGAGCTGTCCCGCAGCGGTAAGTGGAAACGACCACCGTCTCCCCTGAATGGGGAAAAGCACTGTGCCTGCGATCAGGCATGGGAAGTGACGGTCAGTAGGCAGGATGAGCACTCATCCGCGTCCATAAGTCCGAAGACCTGCCGAGAACAACCAATAACTTTGCCCCTTCGCGGAAAGGAGAAAGATATGTCATTTGATCACCACCAATCCGGCCCCCTGACCATTATCGGCCAGGACATGCACATCATGAATCCCCGGTTCAGCCGGGCAATTGAACATCACGACAGCGGACTGCTGGCTGACATGGCCAGGAAGCAGGTCAAGGCGGGCGCCCAGGCCCTGGACCTGAACCTCGGCCCGGCCCGGCAGAGTAATCAGCAGATGAGATGGGCAGTGGAGACCCTGCAGGCGGCAGTGGATGTACCCCTGTTTATCTCCGCCCATGTGTTGGCTCAGCCGGAAATTTTGAACATGCATCACGGCCAGGCCACCATTAATTCCGTGACCGCAGATCCCGCCTCGCTTGCCGAAAACATGGCCGCAGCAGGGGAGCATGGAGCCCGGCTTGTCGTCCTGCTGGTTCGTCCCGGCTTGACACCATTTACCGCAGACGAACGGTTGCAGTTAGCCGCAGATGTCCTGGAAACTGCAGACCGGGCAGGTTTTCCCCTTGAAGACCTGTATCTGGATCCGCTCTTTCATCTCCGGCCAGATCCCATGACCTGGCAGCTGAGCCGGGGCATGCCCGACATTGACTCTGTGCTGGAAACCCTTGAGCTGCTGCCGCAGCTGAGCGAACAACGGGTGCATACCCTGGTGGCGCTATCCAGTGCCTCCCAGTTTCTGCCACCCGCAGAGCGGTCCGGCCAGCACCAGCGGCTGCTGCCCATGCTGACAGCAGCAGGCCTTGACGCAGTTATCCTCAACTGCCATGACCACAGGCTTATGGAGATTGCATTGCAGCCCGATTCGCTGCCCCTGGTCAGAGCTCAGGCAGCCGGCACCGTCTCTCTCACCTGGTAATCTGCAATTCGCCGTAGGTTGGCGGTGAGCCTGCGAACCCCAACACACAGAGCAGGGATGGACATAAAAAATGCTGGGGTTCGCACGCTCACCCCAGCCTACATTTTATACCTTTACAT
>CAZQKF010000273.1:0-4028 GCA_964593645.1 uncultured Desulfobulbus sp. | reverse complement strand
CAAGTTGTTTGCCAATGTGGGTATTAACGCTGTTACGGCATTGACTAATATCCGCAATGGCCAGCTGCTTGATCTTGAGTCGACCCGTGATCTGGTTAAGACAGCTGTGACCGAGGCAATGGCCGTAGCCCGGGCATTGCAGGTTGATGTGGCCGAAGACACCCTGCCCAAGGTGTTTGCCATTGCCGAGGCAACTGGAACCAATCGTTCCTCCATGGGCCAGGATGTGGATGCACAGCGGGCTACGGAGATTGATGCTATTAATGGCTATATTGTCCGCAGGGCTGAAAAATTAGGCCTGGAAGTCCCGGTTAATCAATGCCTGACCCGGTTAATTAAAACGCTGCAGGATCATTATTAACTGCGCAACCGACGGTTGTCAAAAGACCCCTGATCGGGTATGATGAATTCCCGTTAGGAGTACTGCATAATACGGGCAGTGGCAGGCTGCCGTTTCTTTTTTTTCCGTTGACAAGGATGGTGGCATGGACACTCAACCAAGCAAAAAAACCAAGTTTATTATTATCACCGGCGGCGTTCTCTCCTCCTTGCGCAAAGGCCCTGCCGCAGCCGCGATCGGCGCCCTGCTGGAAAGCCGGGGCATGACCGTTACCTTCCAGAAACTTGATCCCTATATCAACGTCGATCCCGGCACCATGAACCCCTTTCAGCACGGTGAGGTGTATGTCACGGATGACGGGGCTGAGACTGATCTCGATATGGGCCATTATGAGCGCTACACCAACGCGGTCATGGCTCAGAAGAACAACTATACTTCGGGCCGGATTTATTATTCGGTAATCATGAAGGAGCGCCGGGGCGAGTATCTTGGCGGCACCGTCCAGATGATCCCCCATATCACTGATGAAATCAAGCGGGCCGTGTTGCAGCTTGACGGCAGTGTGGACGTGGCCATCATCGAGATCGGCGGAACTGTGGGCGATATCGAGGGGCTGCCCTTTATCGAGGCTATTCGTCAACTGCGCGGTGATCTTGGCCGGGAATATTCTCTGTTTATTCACCTGACCCTGGTGCCGTATATAAAAACCGCAGGTGAAATTAAGACCAAGCCTACCCAGCATTCAGTCAAAGAGCTGCTGGCCTCGGGTATTCAGCCTGATATTCTTATGTGCCGTACCGAGGTACCGCTGGATCAGTCGCTCAAGAAAAAAATTGCCCTGTTCTGTAATGTGGAAGCGCAGTCGGTTATCACGGCCATTGATGTGGACTCTATTTATGAGGTACCGCTGAAACTGCACGAAGAAGGTGTGGATGACCGCATCCTGGAAAAACTGGGAATCTGGACCGGAGCTCCCAATATCAAGCCCTGGGAAGAACTGGTTCATAAGATTAAACATCCTAAACATACCGTAACTATAGGTATTACAGGAAAATACGTTGAGCTGAGAGAAGCCTATAAGAGTCTGCATGAGTCCCTGGTGCACGGCGGCATCGGCAATGATGCAAAAGTTCAGCTTGAATATGTCAATGCCGAAGAACTGGAACAGGGCGGGGATGCGGCCAAACTGCTGGCGGGTTGCGACGGTGTCTTGGTGCCGGGCGGTTTCGGCAGTCGCGGGGTTGAGGGTAAAATTCGCGCTATCACCTATGCCCGGGAAAATAAAATACCCTTTTTCGGGATCTGTCTCGGCATGCAGCTGGCCGTGGTTGAATTTGCCCGCAATATTGTCGGGTTGGATGGGGCCAACTCCATGGAGTTTGAGGAGCAGCCGGCCTATCCTGTTATTTACCTGATGAAAGAGTGGTTTGATTTCCGAACCGGCAAAACCGAGATCAGAGATGAAAATTCCGACATGGGCGGCACGCTGCGCCTGGGCGCGTATCCCTGTAAACTGATTAAGAATACCTTGGCAAGTGCTGCCTATGCAACAGATGAGATCAGTGAACGGCACCGGCATCGGTTTGAGTTCAACAATCAGTTCCGCGAGCAGCTGCAGCAGGCCGGGCTGGTCATAAGCGGGACTTCGCCTGATGATGAACTGGTGGAAATTGTCGAGATTGCCGATCATCCCTGGTTCCTGGGCTGTCAGTTTCACCCGGAGTTTAAATCAAAGCCCATGCGGCCCCATCCCCTGTTCCGTGATTTTATCCGGGCCTCACTTGATAATAAAAAAGGGTAACCTGTTATGAAACCGATGATTCTTTCCGCTGCAGATGTTGAAGCAACTCCCATCGGCGTGGCTGAGGGCACTTCCATGCAGGTTCTGATCGGAGCTGATGCAGCCCCTGATTTTGCCATGCGCCGTTTTACCATAAAGGCCGGCGGATCCATGCCCAACCACACCAACACCGTGGATCATGAACAGTATGTGCTTGCCGGATCCGCAGAGGTCGGTATCGGCGGGGATACCTTTCAGGTGAAAAAAGATGATGTGCTGTTTGTTCCGGCTGGTGTGCCGCATTGGTACAGGGCGGCAGCGGACGAAGACTATGTGTTCCTCTGTCTGATTGCCAACCGGCAGGATGATATACAACTCGTTGATGTGGAATGAAAACCGTTGAAATAAATTCCCTGCCCGGCGGTGAAACGCTGCGTGTGGGCAAGGATCAACCCTTGCTGCTACTGGCTGGTCCCTGTGTACTTGAATCCGGTGAGATGGCCTGGGAAATTGCCCGGGAGATGAAGAGTGTCTGCGATCGTCTTGGTATATCGTATGTATTCAAGGCCTCTTTTGACAAGGCCAACCGGACGTCGCTTGATTCCTTTCGAGGCCCGGGGCTGGAAAAGGGCTTGCGCCAGCTGGGGCGGATCCGTGAAGAAGTCGGGGTCGCCGTGGTTTCAGATATCCATGAGCCGGTGCAGGTGGAGATGGCGGCGGATTATCTTGATATTGTTCAGATTCCCGCCTTTCTCTGTCGCCAGACCGATCTGCTGGTGGCGGCGGCTAAATCCGGCAAGACTGTGAACTTGAAAAAAGGTCAGTTTGTCTCGCCCTGGGATATGGAACATGCAGTGAACAAGTTGCGGGCCGCAGGCTGTGAACGTATTCTGCTGACTGAGCGCGGTGCAAGTTTCGGTTATAATAACCTGGTGGTGGATATGCGTTCCCTGCCGGTAATGCGGGGCCTGGGCTGCCCGGTAATCTACGATGCTACCCACTCTGTGCAGCTGCCCGGCGGTATGGGCGGCAAGTCAGGCGGTCAGCGCGAATTCATCCCGCCGCTTACCCGGGCCGCCATGGCTGCGGGCATTGACGGGCTGTTTATGGAGGTGCATCCTGATCCGGACAACGCCTTATGCGATGGTCCCAACTGCTGGCCCCTGGATCAGGTGGAAGATCTGCTCAACCAGCTGCTGGCGGTACGAGCAGCAGTCAGTGGAGTGATCAATGACTGACACGTCCTGTCCGGTCGGCCCCAACGGCTATTCAGACTGTAGTTTAACCCAGGCCCTGCGGGAGCGTGCCATGGAACGAAATAAGCCGATAGAGCGCAGTGATGCCTGGAAGTCTAATCTGATCCGGGCCAAAAAAATAGAACTCCTCCTGCTTGATGTGGACGGAGTGCTGACCGACGGTACTATTCTCTACACCGAGGAAGGTGGTGAATCAAAGGCCTTTAACACCCAGGACGGGCTGGGATTGCGTCTGCTGCAGGATGCCGGTGTCGGGGTCGGCCTGATCACGGCCAGGTTGTCTGGAGCCGTGGCTAAGCGGGCTGCTGATTTGGGTTTTGCCCATCTCTATGACGGTCGCGAAGACAAGGCCGCTGCCTACCAGGAGGTTTTGGAGAAAACAGAGCTTGTGCCTGCGCAGACTGCCTACATGGGCGATGATCTGCTGGATTTGCCTGTACTCCTGAAGGTCGGCTGTTCCTTTGCCCCTGCCAACGCTGTGCCCGAAGTTCGGCAGCGGGTACATTATACCACTATCCATGCAGGCGGCAGCGGAGCCGTGCGAGAGGTTTGCGAGATGATTCTTGAGGCTCGCGGTCAGCTCGCGGATATTTTGGCCTCGCTTACCCGATGATTCGCAATCCCCGAAATCTCCTCTGGTTAGTGCCGCTTG
>CAZQKF010000272.1:0-4042 GCA_964593645.1 uncultured Desulfobulbus sp. | reverse complement strand
TGGCTGTCCCCATCAGGATGTGACGCTGAAATACCGTCTTGTGTACATGATTAGGAATCTCAATACCAATGGCTGCCTTACCAGGGATAGAGCCGACAATGCGAACCCGGTCGGCCTTGAGTACCATGGCAAGGTCATCGGCTAGAGAGACAATTTTGTTAATCTTCACACCGGCTGCCGGGGCAAATTCATACGTTGTGACCACCGGCCCCGGAGATACACCTTCCACAGTGCCCTTCACGCCGAAGTCGCGAAGCTTGGCCACCAAAATTTCGCTGACCTTATAGTAATGCTTCCGATCCACCTCCAGATCATCCTGGTCATTACGATCCAGCAGACTGATCGGCGGCAGCTGATAATCACCGCCTTTCAGCGGTTTTAAAGAAAATTCAGATTCATCTGGAACTGCAGCAGGCTCCCGGCGTACCGGCTCGTGCACTGCAGGCTTGGATGGAGCAAGTTTCGGATCTGTCTGCAATTCCGGCTCGGGAATGGATACGGCCGGTTCCTCTCTCACCCGTCGCTTTTTATTTTTTGCAGGTTTCGGCTTTTTTGTCCTGAGCTTTTTGAGCAGCACACCTGCCTGATTCCAGAGCCAGCCGACAAACCTGAAAGGTGAAAAGCGTACTGCTGCCATAAGCGAAAAAATCAACACCAGCATAAGCATCAATATTGAGCCGACACTTCCCACCACCCGCTCAAGCAGCATCCTGATCAAGGTGCCAAGATACCCGCCCGGGGCAATATACTCCGCCGGAAAAATCAGCTGTCGGATCCCGGCCAGCAGGCCCGCTGATGCAAGGAGAATACCGGTGATACCGGCAATGATTGAGGGCAGCCTGTTTATATCCGTCTGGGGGAGAAAGGCTGCCACAGCCAGATAAAAAAATATCAGGATCGGCAAGAAGGAGGTGATACCAAGAAGGGAAAACAGGTAATGGGCCACATAATAGCCGAATTCACCGCACCAGTTATCTGCGGGATCCTGCAGGCCAGGCAGGTCGGCAAGCAAGGGACGAGTATAACTGACCAGGCACAGAAGAAAGAACACGCCGAAAAACAGGCAGACAAGGGCTACAATTTCCTGGCTGAACCGAAACTCTTTTTTCTTTGCCTGAACCATAGTCGTGATATAAAAAATACAATTTGAGATACAGAGTAAACAGGGGCATCCTCCCCTGTACTACAAAGAATTTGTTGCATTCAGGCAAACTTTACCCTTGTTCCAGGTAGATCGCCTGCATACCCAACTTAACATGTGACATTCAGATTCTGGTTATGTACACTACTTTACAAGAAAAATCAAAATGGAGCGCAAAGGTTCTCCTCTGCGCGCGACAGGAAACAGCCGATGGTAATCATATATGTGGTATTTGCAGTTTGCCTGCTGATAGGGCTCTGGGCCCTGACCGCACTGATCAGCGCCATAATCAGAAGCGGCGGCCCGGGAAAGCTGATCAAAGGATGGCTGCAAGCCCTGCGGGGAGATTAGCAGGATACTCCTTGACGAAATGTCAGATGACCGCCCTACTGTACGGTTTTTTTCTGCAGTGCATCCAGAATACCGTTGATAAATCCTACGGAATCCGGTTCTGCATATCGCTTGGCAATCTCCAGCGCTTCGTTAATGGCAACGGTGGCCGGAGCATCAGCCACATGCTCCATTTCAAAGGCTGCAATACGCAGAATATTGAGATCAACCAATGACATCCGCTCAACCCGCCAGTTATGGGAATGATCGGCAATCAGAGCATCAATATCTTTCAAGTTCGCACAAATACCAAGAATCAACTGGTTTGCATAGGCCAATGCCTTTTTATTGGCATCAAAACAAGCGCAAAACTCATCAAGCTCCGCCTGCAATGCCTCTGAGGCACAGGAGCGTTCCTGGAAATCATGACCGAACAGAAACTGCAGGGCAATTTCCCGGGATTTTCGTCGCAGCCCCATGGTGGTATCAGTTCAAGGTTAAGGGTTCAAGGTTGAAGGGTTACCCTGAGAATCAGGACAGATTTTCCATGAGATTGATCATCTCAATTGCAGCAACGGCCACGTCGGAACCCTTGTTGCCGGCCTTGGTGCCCGCCCGCTCAATGGCCTGCTCAATGGATTCAGTGGTCAGCACGCCAAACAGCACCGGCACACCGGTCTCAAGCATAACATGGGCACTGCCCTTGGCAACCTCACCGGCTACATAATCAAAATGGGGGGTTGCACCGCGAATTACCACGCCAATACAGACCACGGCGTCGTATTTGCCACTCTTTGCCATTTTCTGGGTTACCAGAGGAATTTCAAAGGCACCGGGAACCCTGGCCACATCAATGTCGTCTTCAGCAACACCGGAACGAACTAGAGTATCCATGGCTCCTTCCAGCAATTTTTCTGAAATAAACGAGTTGAAACGGGCAACGATAATGCCTATTTTACGCCCCTTTCCCTGCAGACTTCCTTCAATATAATTTGCCATTTTTCGTTTTCCTTTCAATTTCCGACAGCAGCAGAGCACGACTTCAGCACCTGCATAGTATCTAGTTCTGTTTTACTTTCGCCGGCTCACGGATCCCGGCGGACGGTATCCATGGGCTCATCATCGTAGATCTCCAGCATGTGTCCCATTTTATCCCGTTTGCACTTGAGATACTCTTTATTTTCAGATTCGCTGACGATCTCAATGGGCAGCCGGTCCACGACTTCAAGACCATACCCTTCCAGACCGATAATCTTCTTGGGGTTATTGGTCAACAGCCGCATCTTGCGTACCCCCAGATCCCGCAGGATCTGGGCACCAATACCATAATCACGCAGATCAGGCTTGAAACCAAGCTGAATATTGGCCTCCACCGTATCAAGGCCCTCGTCGTCCTGGAGTTTATAGGCTTTCAACTTGTTGACCAGGCCGATCCCCCTGCCCTCCTGTCGCATATACAGGACAACGCCCTTGCCCTCCTGCTCCACCATCTGCATGGCAGCATGCAGTTGGGAACCGCAGTCACAACGGGCAGAGCCGAATACATCACCGGTCAGGCATTCCGAATGAACCCGCACCAACGTTGGCTCGTCAGGGGTTATATCGCCCATCACCAGAGCAACATGCTCGTGGGCATCGACATCATTAGTAAAGGCAATAACCCTGAATTCACCGGCATGGTCGGTGGGCAGCCGCGCCTCAACCGCCCGGTGTACCAGGATATCCTCGCGTAGACGATAGGCAACCAGATCAGCTACTGTGGCAATTTTCAGATCAAACTCTTCAGCAAACTTCTCCAGATCCGGCATCCGTGCCATGGTGCCGTCATCCTTCATGATCTCGCAGATCACACCACAGGTACGCATCCCGGCAAGCCGGGCCAGGTCAACCGAACCCTCGGTCTGGCCGGTGCGGACCAGTACCCCGCCCTTACGGGCCCGGAGCGGAAATATATGGCCGGGGCTGATAATATCTCGCGGCGTAGCATCAGGGTCGACTGCCGCCTCAATGGTTCTTGCCCGGTCAGCAGCAGATATTCCGGTAGTAACGCCGGTGCGGGCCTCAATACTGATGGTAAAACCAGTGCCGTAGGGCGACTGATTATCCTGAACCATCATGGGCAGTCCAAGCTGCTCTATAATATCAGGACTCATGGTCAGGCAGATCAGGCCGCGCCCATGAGTGGCCATGAAGTTAATGGCCTCCGGGGTCACTGTCTCTGCTGCCATGCAGAGATCACCTTCGTTTTCCCGGTCTTCATCATCCACCAAGATGACCATCTTACCGGCTTTAATGTCTTCAACGACTTCTTCTATCGGGCTTACAGCCATGATACAGGTCTCAGGTAAAGATTTAAGGGTCAGCAGCCAGGTATCTGGATCAGCTCATGTGATTCATTCTGATATCTGACAGCTGATACCCGTTATTTTAAAAATCCGTGCTCCGCCAAAAAGGCAGGATTTATTGTACTTTTTCCTGCAGAAGGTATGTCCTGCACGGAAAGCAGTTTTTCTACATATTTACCAATGATATCCACTTCAAGATTGACCATCCCCCCTTGCTTCAACAGAC
>CAZQKF010000271.1:0-4053 GCA_964593645.1 uncultured Desulfobulbus sp. | reverse complement strand
CCTTGTCATGGCCACATAAAAAAGACGCCGTTCATCTTCGATGTTATCGCCGCCTTCTTCGTCCTCCTCGGTGCGGTACGGAACCGCACCATCTTCCAGACCCGGCAGAATAACCAGCGGCCACTCCAGCCCCTTGGCCCGATGAATGGAGGTGATCAGCAAAGTTTTTCTACTGTCATGGGGGGCGGACGTGGCCAGTTCGCGGATCTCCTCTAAAAAATCACTGACATTGAGCTTACGTCGCCGGGCAAACCGGACAAAGGACTGGCAGGTTTTGATCTTGTTTTCCGCCGATGCCGGGCGTGAAGAGTAGCGATAATGGTCATAGAGCTCGGTCTCCCGGATCACTTTTTCCAAAACCAGGGCAGCCGAGGTGGCTGGAGACATGCCTGCGACCTCGTACCAGACCGCTGCCAGGTCGATCATCCGTTCTGCAAGATAGGTCGACTGCACATCACCTGCCAACTGCCGGATGAAATCCCCTGCCGACTGAGGATTTTGCATGATATTACCCGCCAGTACCCGGATGCCCTCCTGCTTGAGCCAAAGGTGTGGATTAGTCAGCATGACCATAATCCGGGTACGTGCTGACTCCGGATCCCCCTGGGCCAGGCTGCCCCGGCAGAGATGGAGATAGCCCAGCAAGGCCATGATTTCCGGGCAACTGAACACGGTTTCATGGCCGATTAGCCGGTAGGGAATACTATGTTCCAGCAGAGCCAGTTCCACGGGAATACTCTGGGCGTAGAGCCGGATCAACACGGCCGCTTCACCAAGAGTTCTATCGTTTTCCTGCCAGTGATCGATGAGGTTGACTATGGGATGGGGCTCTGTCTCTTCAGCACAGAAAATGCGGGTACTGGGGTTTTCCGACCGGGCCAGGCAGAGCTTGCGATCACGCAGTTTATTGTTAGATATTAAGTGATTGGCTGCCAGGGCAAGCCGGTGCCCATAGCGAAAGGTGTAACTCAGGGTATAGTCTGCAGGCCGAGGAAAATCACGGTTAAAACGGGAAATAATGTATTCCGGTTTTGCCCCTCGCCACTCGTAAATGCACTGGTCCACATCGCCCACCACCATCACCTGCGCCTGCTCACCGGCAATACATTTGAGCAACTGCTGCTGTACTTCATTGATGTCCTGGTATTCGTCTACGATAATGTGATCTACGTGGCCTGCCACCCAGTCGGCCAGGGCTGTATACCTGCGGATTGCCATGACCGGTTCATGGATCAGGTCGGGATAGAAACGCACCCGAGACGCCGTGCGCATGGATTCAAAAGTCGCAAAGGCTCCAATAAAATAATCCAGCTGTTCTTCAAACTGGTAGTCGTCAAATATCTTCCCGGGAGTTTTGGTATGAGCCTTGACCAGATCGATAAAGGTCAAAAAACCCTCCATACTCTCCCGCGACCACCACTGCTCATCCCCGCCTGCCCCGTCAGCATATTTTTTTATCGCTTCCCGGGCCAGTCGTTCGGTCTGATATTCTTCGGTGAGTAATCTGTACGCAGGCAAGGCCCCCCGCTCGGTAAAACTGTTAATCAGCCGCAGGCCAAGTGAGTGAAAAGTGCGAACATTGGGTGCTTGCCGGCCGCTTTCAGCAAGCAGTTGCTGCAGCCGGTCGGCAAAGGCGTCGCGGGCGGATTTATTAAACATCAGGATAAGTATCTTTTCCGGTGCCGCACCCTGCTGCAGCAGGTACTGCACCCGGTGAACCATGGCTGTGGTCTTGCCGGATCCGGCCACAGCACTGACCCGGGCATGCCCACTGCCGTGGTTGATGATTTTATGTTGTTCCCGGGTTAGCTGCATAGAGTTTAAAGGCAAAGAGTTTGATGATTAGACAACCGTATCATACAGCATTTAACCCGCCTATGTAATTGCACGATTGATCGTAAAATGATAGAGTTTCCCTGCAGCATACAACCTTTTATTTTTCCAATCCAATCCAGGGGAAAACGATCATGGCTGTTACCCAGTTGTACCGCAGAATCGACGAGACACGCGCCTACTGTTTTAATGTTGAATCCTCCCGCCCACTAACCGGGCCGGAACTGAAACAGCTGCGCCTGCTGCTGGCTGACGGCTTTTTAATTGACACCGTATCCACAGAACCGGTTCTCGGTGACGAGAATGGAACGGTTATAGAAGTCGGCCCACGGCTGAACTTTGCCACGGCCTGGTCTTCCAATATGGTTTCTATCTGCCGGGCAATCGGGCTGGACTGCGTGAGCCGGGTGGAACGATCCCGCCGCTACCTGGTGCCTGAAGGCGAAGACGTGCAGGCCTTTACCGGTGCCCATCACGACCGGATGACCGAGTGCCCCTATCCCGAACCGCTGACCACCTTTGAAACCGGCATTGAACCGGAAGCCGTGTATGAAGTGGATCTTATGAGCAAGGGCCCGGCCGGGCTGCTGGATATTCCCGGTATTTCCATGGACGAATGGGATCGTAATTTCTACTACGATTATTTTGTCAAAAAGCATAATCGTAATCCCTCCATTGTTGAGATCATGGACCTGAACAATGCCAACTCCGAACACTCCCGCCACGGCTTTTTCCGGGGCAGACAGGTGGTCGACGGCGAGGAGCAGGAAGGCACCCTCTTTGAAGTAGTCACCGAAACCCTGACCGCCCATCCCAAGGGATCTTTGATCGCCTTTAAGGATAACTCCAGCGTTGTAGCAGGGCATGATATCCCCACCCTTCACCCTCAGGAACCGGGTACACCCTCGCCCATGCGGGCCTCCGATGTTCGTTACCATGTGCTGCTGACAGCTGAGACCCACAACTTCCCCACCGGCGTTGCCCCTTTTCCGGGTGCGGAAACCGGTACCGGCGGGCGCATCCGTGACGTTCAAGGCACGGGCAAGGGCGGCTTTGTCATGGCAGGTACGGCAGGGTATTGCGTGGCCAACCTCCATATTCCCGGTTATGAAATGTCCTGGGAAAACAGCTACGCCTGTCCCACCAACCTGGCCTCGGCCCTGACCATTGAGGTCGAGGCCAGCAACGGCGCCTCTGACTACGGCAATAAGTTCGGCGAGCCGCTGATCCAGGGCTTTACCCGATCTTTTGATCTGCGGCTGGACAACGGTGAACGCTGGGGCTTTTTAAAACCCATCATGTTCACCGGCGGGATCGGCCAGATTGATGATCGCCATACGGAAAAAGACGCTGAAAAAAAGGGCATGATCATTGTCCAGGTAGGTGGCCCGGCCTACCGGGTCGGATTCGGCGGCGGTGCTGCCTCATCCATGCTCCAGGGTGAGAATGCCGAGGAACTGGATTTCAATGCAGTCCAGCGCGGCGACGCTGAGATGGAGCAGAAGATGAACCGGGTAATCCGGGCCTGCAACGAAATGGGCGATAAAACCCTGGTGGACGTTATCCATGACCAGGGCGCAGGCGGCCCGGCCAATGTATTAAAAGAGCTGGTCGAGCATTCCGGCGGCCGGATTGAGATCCGCAACATCCGGGTGGGCGATCCCACTATGTCGGTGCTGGAAATCTATGTGGCCGAGTACCAGGAACGCAACGGCTTTCTGATCAGCCCGGAAAATATTGAACAGTTTCAGGACATCTGTAAACGAGAAAAAGTTGCCTGCGAGGTACTGGGCGAGGTCACTGGAGATCTGCGTTTTATTGTCCATGATGAGCACGATGACACCACTCCGGTTGATCTGGAATTAAATGAGGTGCTGGGTGATATTCCCCAGAAGACCTTTGAAGACAGCCGCCTTGATCCCGGCCTGGCCCCGCTGCAGCTGCCGAAAAACTTAACGGTGCGTGACGGTCTGCGTGACGTGCTGCGACTGATGTCGGTGGGCTCCAAACGGTTTCTTACCAATAAGGTTGACCGGGCGGTAACCGGCCTGATTGCCCGGCAGCAATGCTGCGGGCCTTTGCAATTGCCCTTAGCCGATGTGGCCGTGGTGGCTCAGTCCCATTTCGGGCTCAGCGGTGGGGCCACGGCAATCGGTGAACAGCCGATCAAGATGCTGGTCAACCCGGCCGCCGGTGCCCGCATGGCGGTGGGCGAGTCGC
>CAZQKF010000270.1:0-4054 GCA_964593645.1 uncultured Desulfobulbus sp. | reverse complement strand
ACATACTGTAAGCGGCCAGGGTGGCTGCCAGGCCGATACGGCTGGTTTTTGTATTCACGGTTTGCTGCATGATGCGACTGTATTCCGTATTGAGAGAAAAGATCGATACAGAACACAGCCGTCAACACTGTGCAACAGAAATCAGCAGGTTGCTCGTTTTATAGTTTGGCGGGGAGCAGACAAAAGAGTCTGCTTAACGACGCCCTCTGCCGCCTCCACCTCTTGGGGGCCGACCTCCACCAGATCTGCCGCCGCCACCGGACGGCCGATGAGCAGGTCGACCTATGTGTCCAGGAGAACTGGGCCTGCGGTGTGAAGGAGGTCGGGCAGCGGGGGGGCGGCCTCCTCTGGGCGGCGGCCCGCCGTGATAACCGCCGTAAACGGAATAACTTGTATGGCCATAATATGGGCCGCCCGGACCGGGGCCGACACAGCCGGAGAGGAGTAACCCAAGGGTTGCGGCAAACAGAGTCAGGAGACAAAGAGTTGTTTTAGTCATGATCCTTCCTCCCCTGTTTCAGGTTGAGTCGACCAGCGCTGAATCATAAACAGTGCGCCCGAGGGGTCAGAGAGAAGTGCGGCATCTTCATCGCCGGGGGATTCACCGGGACGTACCCACACCGTAGCGCCCAGTTTCTCTGCCTTGTTCACTGTTGCCTCTGGGTCGGTGACTCGGATAATGGGCACCCAGCGATCTTCTTTTTCAACGGTTCGTAAACCGCATCGCCATTTTTCTCCGTTGGACAGTATTTTATATCCATCTCCCTGGATTGAGCCATCATATTGGCCCAGTCCCTTGTAAAATTCTGCAGCCTGTTCAGGTACCTTGGTCCAGAGTTCATTCCAGAGCCATCCTCCTACTGCCGGCTCGGCATCGACCGGGTCACCGTCTGTGGCATGCAATAAGACGATATGTGCTCCTTGCGGATCTTTGATCAACACCCCTCGGCCGCGATTTTTGATGTCAATGGGTCCGGTCAGTACGGTACTGCCCTTGGCAAGGGCCAAATCAAGCGCCTTATCCACATCAGGAACAGACATGGAGCCGAGCCAGACAGGTTCTGCCGTCTTATGTTCGAGAATACCTGCTATGGGGTGGCCGTTGTTCGAAACGATTGTATAGGGGCCTTGCTGTTCAAACGTCCAACCAAAGAGTGCGCCGTAGAATTTTTGGGAGGTAGCACTGTTACGGGTCAACAGATCGTGCCAGACAATCTTACCCGGGTAATAGACATGAGTGGCAGATTCGGTGACCGGGCAGAGTGAAAGCTGTGATGATTCATTTACTGATTTATCAGATCCGGCACAGGCCGCCAGCAAAGCAGTGCAGAACAGCAGGGCGAATAAGGTGCTGCAGTGGAGAGCGCGTATTCTAGTCATATTCTGTATACCTCCGGGAAAGAGTTGAAAAAGAGTTGTCTTGTAACTGTATGGTTAGAGACGTCGCCGGGAATTTCTTCCCCTGCGTTTTTTAAACAACAGAAAGCCAAGGACGGCAAAAAAAATAAATCCTACTCCTGTACCCATAAAAAAACTTGACCAATGGCTTTTCTGTGCTGGTTGCAGTGGTTGCTCAACAGGTACCATTAGAGCGGTAGAATCTCCAGTGCTGCCTGTTGAAACCTTGGGCTTTAGAGGAGCTGCAGCCGGTTCCGGCCTGGGCGGAACCTCGGTAAATCCTTTATTGAGAAGCTCCATGGCCTTGGCATCGCGTATTTTACGATCCTTACTTCCCATGACCAGCGCGATCAGCCGAACTCCGTTTCGTTTGGCTGTGGCGGCTATCGAGAAACCGGCTGCTTTAAAATAGCCGGTTTTAAAGCCGTCGCATCCGTCCAGTTTACCCAGCAGATGGTTATGGGTTCGCATGATAAACTTCCCGTTACGGAAATCGCGTACTCTAGTTTCAGTATAGGGGAAGACTTCCGGTCGCTTGGCCAGCTCCCTGCAGAGGACGGCAAAATCCCGGGCCGTGGTCACATCAACTTTCTGGCCGGTGGAAGGCGGCAGACCGTGTACGGAGTAAAAATGGGTGTTGTTCATGCCGAGTTTCTGCGCCTTGGCATTCATCAGTTGGACAAAGGCCTCTTTAGAGCCGGCCACATGGGTTGCCAGAGCAACAGCTGCATCATTTGCCGACTGAACCATCAGTGCATAGAGCAGGTCTTCCACGGAGAACTGTTCACTGGGATCAAGATAAACCTGCGATCCGCCCATCCTATATGCCTCATCAGTCACCTGCACCATGTCGTCAAGCCGTACTGTTCCATGGTCAACAAGGTCGAGAATGACCAGCAGATCCATCAGCTTAAGTACACTGGCCGGGTACACTTGCGCATTTTCATTATCGGCAAACAGGATCTTTCCCGTATCTGCATCAAGCACAAGGGCTGAGGCATAGGGTTCTTCAGAAACGGTGGGGATTTGAGCGCGACCGGCCCAAGCCGGTTGGCTTATCAGGCAGCAGAACAGAAAGAGTAGAATAATTCTTTTCATAATCAATTGCAGATGTCTGTGAAGGTTCTTCCTGCAAGGGGGGGCAGGACTGGAATAATTATTTTGCAGGGCATAATTCACGTATTTCGGCATCCGGTGTGCGGAGGCAGTCAACCAGCAGTTTTTGATCAGCCTTACTCACCTTTGCTCCATTGCGGATCATGGATTTTAAAGTTCGCTTCCACGACCCTTTTCCTTTGTCTTTGTTGATTTTTTGACATATACGGGTTTCATGGTGACACTCAAGACACTTGCTTTTTACTCGTTCAACACAGGACGTACCCGAAGCTGCCGAGGCGGCAAGGGGAGTTGATAATATGAGGAACAGGGTAGGGAGTAAAAGTTGAGTTAATTTGCACGATGTGCGGGTCATGGTGTTGCTCCGGGTTGTGGTTGTTCTGGGCCGAAAGTAATGGCCGTACCATAGGCAATGGCTTCAATGGAACCAATGGCCCGCTGTCGGTCAGCCGACTTTCCGATGGCTGAGGTTTCAATGCGGAGGTTAACAATGAGATCTGCCTTGCCGGCGGACTCTTTCATGCGCAGCGTTGCCTCACGCCGTGCTCGGTCGACCAGAGATTCGTATGAGCCTATACTGCCGCCGACAAGGTTTCGCAGCATCGCCATGATACGTTTAAAGTAATCAAGGGAGATAACAGCGCTGCCCTGGACAAGTTCAGCTTTTTTAACAGGTTGATTGTCGGTGGGGAGAGATTTGATTGTCACAGTCGGCAAATCTCGCAGTAGCTCTTCGCGCCGGTGCAGTGATTTGTAATGACCGGATTCTGCCAGGGTACCGAAAATGTAGCCAAGAACCAGCAGAATTCCTATGAAAATAATTTGTTCCATGGAATCTCCTATTCTACCCGAACTGCAGTGCCGTACACATAGAGTTCAGATGCCCCCTGGGCTACTGACGAGGTTGCGTAGCGGATATTGACAATGGCATTGGCACCCAACTGCTCGGCCTGTTTAATCATCCGATTCGTTGCCTGCCTGCGTGAGTCCTGCAGTAGTTCGGTGTAGCCCTTCAACTCGCCTCCCACCATGTTTTTCAAAGAGGCCATGAGATCCCGGCCAAGATGTTTGGCACGAACAGTGGATCCGGAAACAACCCCGAAATGTTGGGTGATGGTCTTGCCGGGTACGGTTTCAATGTTAGTCAGTTGCATAATTGATCCTGTTAATTATTCGTATATCGGCAGTGGTTTGTGTTTGCGTCGGTAAAATTATCCCGGGCCATCAGGGTGTCCCGCTCGTATGCGTCATCATAAAAATGGACGGTGTCGTCTCTTGGATCAACAAGAACAGTTCGGTAGAGAATATGCACGGGAAACGGTTTTTTCAGCGGTATAATCTTCCGTTTGCCTGCGGCAATCAGCTTGTCTATACGCTCTCTGGTCCAGCCTCCGGTATCCTTGTTCAGCAGATACAGGGCCAGACCGCGTGGATCACTCACCCGAATACAGCCGTGGCTGAATGAACGGTTGTTTCTTTTAAATAAACTGTGGGCGGGGGTGTCATGCATGTAGACATTATACTTGTTGGGAAACATGAA
>CAZQKF010000269.1:0-4063 GCA_964593645.1 uncultured Desulfobulbus sp. | reverse complement strand
ACGCAAAAAACCCTGCACTTCTAGCCGACTGTCGCCTTTACGCTGCAGGGAAAGCTCAGCCTGTACCGGAGCAGTCCGGTGCAGTTCCGGTTCAGGAAACCAGGTATCGTCATCAATCTCGTACCGATTACCTGCCTTGGAAATATCTGTAAATTCGATCTTCATTCCGCTTTCCAACAGCACGGCTCAACCCAGCCGCATAATGGGACAATAAAATAAAATAGCTTACACAAAAAAACATACTTCTGCCAAGAAAAAATAAACATAATCCGGACAAACGGTAAAAATACGGCTGTTCCGATGCAGGACACCAGAAGATTGCCTTTTGACATTTACAGGAGAAAATGCTATCATTTTGATATTGTATTATTTTAGAGAATATTTAGCCGGAGTTGTCGTCAATCTCCTGGTACGGTGCCTGCATCAGCTTGCAACCACAGACAAATTCACCCGCACGTATAATCGACATACCTGGGACGCCCTGCTTGGCCATAAGCTGGATTTTGCCAGGCGCTATCAAACGCCCCTGTCCCTGATGATCATTGACCTTGATCAGTTTAAAAAGATCAATGACACTAAGGGCCACCAAGAAGGTGACCGTGTTCTCCAACTCACGGCCCGCTGTATTCAACAGGCCCTGAATTATTCTTCATTCACAAGTTTATTTATTGTTGAATAATCTGTTTTCCCTGTACCTAACAGGGGAATCTGGTCAACCTTCTTGACAAGACGCATATTATGGAGCGGTGAAAGGCCAACGGCCCGGATGGCCAGATTTGCCTCCTGACGGTCGGTATTCAGGGTGGTAAGCAGCACCAGTTCCGGATGCTCCTCATCATCTGTTGCAGCCACTGCCAGCACGGGTTCATCTGCGCTTGGATAATGAGCCTCTAACACCTGTTCAATGGCAGGCAGGGAGATCATCTCACCACCCAATTTTACAAAACGCTTTAAACGACCGGCAAAGACCAGTACCCCGTCCTCTACAAACATGAGATCGCCGGTATCGTACCAGGATTTGGAATCATGCTCAACAAAGGGCGACGGGGCATCACCAAGATAGCCGGGAAAGACATTGGGCCCGCGCACCAGTAGCTGACCAGTTGCCCCTGCAGCAACAGATTTTCTTGTTTCCGGATCCAACAGCACGTATTCCATGGACGGCATAATGCTGCCGATTGCGCCTGGACGGGGATTGGTTATGGAGTTTACCGTCACCACCGGGGCGCATTCAGTCACCCCGTATCCCTCACAGAGCACTGCCTGCGGCTTTATTCTCTTTAAGGTGGCAAAGACGTGATCCGGACATTTTTCCGCACCGGAAAAGATCAGACGCATGGACTGCAGTTGATCAGGACCGGCCGCCCGTAAAATACCGTTTAAAAAAGTCGGCGTGGTAATCAGGGTGGTTGCCTGATAGGCGCTGGTCAAGCGGGCCAACTGCGCTCCTTCAGTGGGATTTGGCCAGTACACGGTTCGCAGACCGGTACAGAGCGGCAGCACCACGGTTCCAGCCAGGCCCAGAGAATGAAAAACCGGCAAAATACCCAGCAGTCGATCATTAGAGGAGAGCGAGAGAACCTGGGCAAAGTCACGGCCGTTGGCCAAAAAATTGGCATGGGTCAGGGGCACGGCCTTGGGCCTGGCCTCTGATCCCGAGGTAAAGAGGATTGCTGCGGTTTCGGCAATTTCTACCTTACGGAGATCGCCCCAGGACAACCTGCTCTTGATAAGGGCGGTAATCTTTGCAAATTTTCCGATCCCGACAGCCAAGTCTTCAAGGTACACCCAGTTGACGCCGACTTTGTTAAGATCAATGCCCTGCCCGACCAGTTTTTCAGTCAGGGCTCGGGCCGTGATCACCTGCTCCACCCCGATGCTGTCCAGGCAGTACTGCATATTGCCGCTGCCGGTGGTCCAGTTGACCATGACCGGCTCACGTCCGGCAAACATCACAGCCAGCCAGCTGATCACCGCACTCACCGAACCGGGCATCATAATCCCCACCCTGTTCCCCGGGATTTTCCGAATCGCCGGCAGCAGGGCATACAGGGCCATAATCAGCTGTCGCCAGGTTTTTTCACCGCTGATCTGATCAGCCAGTATCACCTGATCCGGGTGCTGCCCGGCCAGGTGCAGGAAAATCTTTGCTATGGTTTTTCCATCCGGTATAGTCAGGGTCTTCTCCTCAACTCCGTCAAACCAGCGGCCGGAAACGGGTTTAAGCGGTATTGACGCCATAACCGGCATGATGCCGCCCGCCGCTAAGATACAGTCAGCCACAGTCTGCAGCCCCTCAAGGTTGTCTGCAGAAACCCCAAACTCTTCCTGCAGCCAGCTGCCGAATTCCACCAGGATCAGGCTGTCCATGCCGAGATCCGCAGCCAGCGAATCTGTTTCCTGCAGCTCATCAATACCGGAGAGTTCCTGTAGCTTCTTCACAACCTGGCTGCGGGTGGCCGCCGGTATTTCAGACGTGTCCCGGTCTACAGCTGCTCTCTCAGGTTCATGATGATACTGCGGCCGACTGCTCTGCCACCAGAAGTAGGGAATTTCCGTGTTTCTGTCCGGCTGCTGGTTATACCAATCTTCCAGATAGCTGTTTATCTGTTTTTTATCACCATCTCTTGGAAAATCATCAGGTTCAACAACTTCAATTCGCACTTCCCGGCGGGGCATGAATAACAGGCCATTGGCCGGCAACCTGACAAGATGCTTTTTAACGCTTGCAAAAAAGGAGGGAATCCCGTCAGCTCGGCTGAAACTGCTGCCCCATAAACCGCGGGTACGCAGCAGGACAATGCGAACGTCAGGTACTTCGTGGACAATGGAGGCAACGCCGCTGTTGGCTCCGATACTTTCCAGGTTGGTTCGGCTCAGTCGGCCTGACGGATAGAGCAGAATATTATCGCCGTTTTTCAATCCGGTCACGATCTCATTGATACCTGCAAACACCTGCTCTTTGGCATCACGGCCACTTACAGCCAGATCCGGAATGACAACGGTGTTGAGCATCCTTGCCATGGGCCGCAGCAGAGGATGGTCGAGCTGATTCTCGTCAGCCATGGGCCGGGGGACAAACCGGTTATACAGACCGTTCATCACAATCACCGGGTCAATCAGGGCCTGATGATTGGGTAAAAACAGGATGGGACGGCCGTCGTCCTGAAGAGTGTCCAACCCGTGAAAATGAATGCGGTACCTGAGCCGAAGCAGAAGGGAGAGAATCAGATTAAGTATGTTTTTCATAGATTGTAAATTGTGATATTGGCAAACAGTACAAGAAGGAAAGGCGCCTGGCCGTGAATACGCTCCGGTTTCGCGGCGAGGTGCCACTCCTACCCTGTTAAGCTCTCCTCATTTGGAAAAACTACCCTACGCAGGGCAAGCCAGATAATGCCCCCGGCAATAATGGAGAGAATGCCGATCAGCAGCATGGACATTGACGGCTGCAGTCGATTGTCCAGGGCTGGAAATACCATACCGGCCAGCAGCATGCAGGAAAAGGCCAGGAAATTATCCACACTTATGATCCGCCCCTTGCTATCTGCACTGGGCCGAACCTGGATGAACGAGGTCACTGGTATTAAAAACAGGCCGCCAAATCCTCCTGCCAGGGTCAACAACCCAAGCAGAAGAACAAATTGATGACCAATGTTTGACGAAACCAGCAGCCCGACTGCGGCCAGGCTCAGCCCCATGCCCACAGCACCGGGCAGCAGGACATGGGTCCATCGCTCATGACGGGTAATCCTGGCCGCGACCAGTGACCCGATACAGACTCCCACCATCAGAGATACGGACAGGATTGAGGTGGCCGAGGTACTCAGCCCAAGCTGCTGCAGCCCCAGGGTGTTAATTACCAGGACGGCCAGCAGACTGGCAAAATAAAAAAAACTGTCGCAGCAGACTGCAAGCAGCAGCAGGGGATCTTTTTTCAGCAGCACCAGGTCCCGCATGGAGTTTCAATGACCAGTCCAGGGAAACGGATTTTTGGAACCGCGGGCCCGTCGGGAAAACACACCAAAAGAGGCAAGCACCCCCAGCACACCTGTTACAACAA
>CAZQKF010000268.1:0-4074 GCA_964593645.1 uncultured Desulfobulbus sp. | reverse complement strand
ATGAATCGAATAGATGCAATAATTTCGCACTGTACATACCAAGACCTTGCCGACAGGCTTCAAGCTGCCTGCCGTGCTACCCTTGTAGGAGGATCCATCATCCGCACCTTGTATACCAAGCCCCATAGCATTGAGATGAAAGGAGCCATCAACCTGGTGACCGATGCTGACGTTGCGTCTGAGGCTGCCATTATAGCCTCGCTCAATGAAGACAGCCCCGGCGTTGCAGTACTGGCCGAAGAATCTGCCGGGGATAATCCCAAGGCACCTGCCGGAGAAGTCTGGCTGATTGATCCCCTGGACGGCACCACCAACTTTGCCCATGGTTTTCCCCTGTTTGCGGTTTCCATTGCCCTGCTGAAAGATGGTGTTCCGCAGGCCGGCGTGGTCTACTGTCCCATGCAGGATGAGCTGTTTGCCGCCTGCAGAAGCGGTGGTGCCTGGTTAAACGGTACCCCGATTCAGGTGACACAAACCAGATTTCTGGTCGAATCACTCGTGGCTACCGGCTTTCCCTATGATATCCACAAAAATATTGACACAGTCATGATGCAGATGCGGGCAGTGCTGCCCAAGGTTCGAGATATCAGGCGCGGCGGTGCAGCGGCTGTTGATCTTGCCTATGTTGCCTGCGGCAGACTGGACGGCTTCTGGGAAATGGATCTGCAGCCTTGGGATACCGCTGCCGGATGGCTGCTGGTTACCGAGGCAGGCGGCAAAGTATCCGGCTTTTCCGGACAGGAATACTCGCCTTTTTTACCTGAAATTCTCGCCGCCAACACACCAATCCATCCACTGCTTGAAAACCTGCTGGTATGAACCGGCAAGACCCTCTTCCGCTTTGGGCCGTCCATGGCCTGATGCTGGTTACGGCCGGTCTGGTATCCACCTCATTTACCGTGAGCAAGGCCATAACAGACGGGATGGATCCGGCCGCTCTAACCCTGATTCGCTTCGTGCTTGCCGTGCTGCTCTTCCTGCCCTTTATCCGCTCAAAATACAGCCTGCAGCGACCGGATTGGCCGGCCCTGCTGCGCTACTCAATAATCAGCTTTGCCCTGACCGGTTTCTTCTGGCTGATGTTTTTGTCTCTGCGCACCACCACAGCACTCAATACCGGCGTCATTTTTACGCTTGTTCCCGGTATCTCAAGCCTGTACAGTGCAGTTCTACTGCATGAGCGGCTTGGAAAATACAAAATACTGGCCATGATTTTGGCCACAATCGGAGCAATCTGGGTACTCTTTCATGGCAGCCTGGAACGGCTGCCGGCCTTTGACCTTAACCACGGCGATTTGCTCTTTTTCTGCGGCTGCCTGCTCATTGCTCTATATACCCCCTTGGTCAAACTGCTGCACCGGGGCGAACCCATGGCCGTAATGACCTACTGGATTCTGGTCACCGGTAGCGGCTGGCTCCTGCTCTTTTCCGGGTATCGGTTAGCAAACATTTCCTGGATCACAGTTCAACCCCAGACCTGGGCAGGAATTTTCTACTTGGCCCTGTTCTGCACCATCATCACCTTTTTTCTCAGTCAGCTCTCAACTCTGTACTTAGGCCCGACACGGGTCATGGCATACAGTTATCTCTACCCGCCGTTCATTCTCCTGCTTGACTGGATATTTGGTCACCAGCTCCCTCCTCTGCAGACACTGCCCGGTGTAGCCTGTATCGTTGCGGCCATGTTTATCGTCCAGCGTGGTCCATCCACAGTAAGCAGCACATCTTCTCACTCATCTGCAAGCACCCGACGTACAACCTGACCCAGGGTTTCAATGGAATAGGGTTTGCGCATATACTCACCTGCGCCCAGATCTAATGCCTGACGCACCTTATCATTTTCTGCATAGCCCGAGGCAATTACCGCCTTCTGGTCGGGATAGAGTTGGACAATACCTTTATAGACGGCCAATCCATCCATCCCTGGATCCATAATCATATCCAGGATAACCAAATCAGCCTGGTGATCAGCCAGCCAGGCCAGCGCCTCTTCACCTGAGGCAACGTCAACCGGCGTATACTGCAGTCTCGTGAGCATATCAACGGCCAGTGCCCGCACCTGCTGCTCGTCGTCAACAACCAGAATACGCTCGCCTTTTCCCTGCAGGTCTTCCATTGTCGCCAAAGCTCGCAGATCAGCAACAGACTCTTCAATTGCAGGAAAATACATCACAAACTTCGTTCCCCTCTCATCGCTTTGGACCTGAACATATCCATCGTGATCACGAACCGTGTTCCAGACCACGGCAAGCCCCAGCCCGGTTCCGCTCCGTGCCATTTTTTTCTTGGAATAAAAAGGCTCAAAGATGCGTTCAAGATCTTCATGTGCAATGCCCACACCGGTATCGGCAATCGTAAGCACCACATATCTGCCCGGGGGCACATCCGCCGTTCCTAGTGTGGACTTGTTAACCTCGCATGCTTCCGTTTCGATGGTCAGCGTGCCCGGACAATCTTTCATAGCCTCAAATCCATTTAAAACAAGATTCATAATGGTTTTACGGATATGAACCTCGGAGGCCAGCAGGCAAGGCAGACCGGTTCCCAGCTCTTTGCATATAATAATCCCTGGGTATTGTTGTATAAATTTTCTATGAACCGGTGAGTGCAGGTAATCCATGACCACCTGGTTCATGTCAATGGGTTCCTTCACTGAAGCAGTACCCCGGGTGATAGTCAGCAGATCGGCGACAACAGCCACGGCCTGCTTGCCCGAATTCTGCATGGCTTCAACCTGACGAAACATAGTTGACTGCGGATCAAGAAGGGGAAGGATCAAATCCGGGTAGCCGACAATACCGGTTAAAATATTATTGAGATCATGGGCGACTCCACCTGCCAGTAAGCCCAGTGCCTCCATTTTTTTGGAGCGGTGAATTTCCTGCTGCAACAACTTTTTCTCTTTTTCTGCCTGAATTCGTTCTTGCAGCTCACGTTCCAACTCAGCCGTTCGTTCGGCCACCTGCCGCTTCAATAGCAAAATCCAGGCAGCAATAAAAAGCAAAACCAGCACGACAAACACTACACAGAGACTGATCAGAAAATTTCGTCTGGTATGCCATCCGTCTCTGGTCAAGGTAATCCAGGTGGAGATCACCCTGTTTCGTTCTTTTTCTGTAATTGCAGCCAGCGCCTTATCCAGGATTGACTGCAACTCAGGCCAATCACTGCGAACGGCAAAGGAGAGATCATAAATAAAATCCGTATCCTTATAAATCTTCAGATTACTGATCCCCTCCTTGCGAATGGCATAGGATGCCGATGCCAGATTCAAAATCATGGCATCCACCCGGCCAAACGATACCTGCCGAAGCCCGGATGCAATATCAGGCATCACCTCTAGGTGAACCTTTGGATACACCCGCTTCATATATTCATAGGCTGCATAGCCGGAGACAACAGCAACATGTTTCCCATCAAGTCCATTCATTTTAGGCGATATCTGCTGTTCCTTACGAACCAGGATAACTGCTGGAAATTCAACAAAAGGCCGAGTAAATTTCATGTACTGCAAACGTTCCGGTGTGGGGACTGCCGCACCAAACATATCAACTTTTCTGCTTTTGCCCTGGCTTAACACCTGATCCCAGTTGTCGAGATGAACAACCTCAAAGTCCAAGGGGAGTTTTTTCTCAAGAAGGGTAATAAAATCCGCGGCAATCCCCTTGTAGATACCGCTTTGATTAATGAATTCGACAGGAGGAAAATCAGGATCCGGAGCAATACGGATAACAGGATGTGCTTTCAGCCAGGAAATTTCCTGATTGGTCAGCTGAAGGTCGCGCGATACTCCGGGAAGTACTTGGTGGGAACTGTGCGCTGGGGAAATCCAACAGATGCCTGCCAGTAGGGCAAACACAAAAACAGAGATAATGAATCCTATACGTACCTGCATACCCTCCTGCCGGATAAAAAGATGATTTTCTGTTTCTGAATTACTTTATTGTATCACCTTCAACGGAGCAATAGCAACTAAACAGACTATTTTTTATCAGGACAGGAAATAACAGAAGAATATTACAGAGATTAAATTAAGGCGATAAGAGCTGGGCGGCTTCATTCCATCAGACAGCA
>CAZQKF010000267.1:2231-4077 GCA_964593645.1 uncultured Desulfobulbus sp. | reverse complement strand
AAGGAGCTGGAACGGCATAAAACGCATCTTGCATCCCTGGTGTCTGAGCGCACGGAAAAGCTGGAAAAAACAGTGAGCGAGTTCAGCGCGGTCATGGACGCTATTGATTACGGCATCCTGTTTATGGATGATCAGCTCAAGGCGCGGATTACCAATCAGGCCTTCCGTGAAATCTGGGGAATACCCGAAGAATTTATCGACCGGCACCCGAGACTGCGTCAGATTATTGAGTATAATCGTTCAAATGACCTTTATGATGTGCTGGCGGAGGACTTTGATCGCTACATTGTTGAGCGTGAAATCGAGGTGCATCAGGGGGTAATCAAACCAGTGGATTTTATCCGCAGGGACGGTACAATTCTGCAGTACCAGTGTATTGTCCTGCCCGACGGCTGGCGGATGCTGACCTATTTTGACATCACAGAGCTCAAAAACACCCAGAAAAAATTGACCCAGTCCCAGAAGATGGAAGCCATCGGCCTGATGGCCGGCGGTGTGGCCCATGATCTCAATAATATTCTCACCGGGGTTGTCAGCTATCCGGATCTGCTGCTCAGGAAACTGCCGGAAGACAGCGAGCTGCGCAGGCCACTCAAGATTATCCAGGATTCCGGACAACGCGCAGCCGAGGTGGTTGCCGACCTGCTGACTGTAGCCCGAGGCGTTGCCAGTCATCGGAAAGTACGTTCGCTGCATACGCTGATTATTGAGTATTTACAATCGCCGGAAGGGGTTAAGATGCTCTCCCTGTTCCCGGATGTCCGGGTTGAACTTGATTTCACTTCGGAGTCCACCAATATCCTCTGCTCTGCAGTCCACATCAAAAAATGTTTGATGAATTTGCTGACTAATGGCTGTGAGTCGATTTCCGGAACCGGTACCATCCACATTCAAACCCGGGTGTGTTCTGTTGATCAACCTCTACCGGGCAACGATGCAATGCAGCCGGGTGAATACATAGCCGTCCGGATAACGGATACTGGCCAAGGAATTTCAGAGAGAGATATTAAGCATGTATTTGAGCCGTTTTATTCTAAAAAAGTAATGGGCCGCAGTGGAACCGGGCTGGGGTTGGCCATTGTCTGGAATACGGTACATGAGCATGAGGGTGGCGTTACTGTAACAAGTAGCAGCCAGGGGACATGTTTTACTCTCCATTTTCCGGTCGCAGGTGACGTGAGCGGAGCAGATGAACAACGTAAGAGTATTGATGAGCTGCAGGGGAATGGGGAGCGAATTTTAGTTGTGGACGATGAAGAGCAGACCCGCGATATTGCCGCCCAGATGCTGACAACCCTGGGCTACCAGGTGGAGATGGTCAGCAGTGGTGAAGAGGCAGTTGAGCGGGTAAAGGTGCAGAGTGTGGATCTGCTTGTTCTTGATATGCTTATGGATCCGGGCATAAACGGCCGCCAGACCTTTGAGCAGATTGTCGCCTTCCAGCCCGGACAGCAGGCAATTATTACCAGCGGGTTTTCCGAAAATGAAGAGGTGCGCAAGGCTGCAGCACTTGGCAGTATACAATTTATTCGCAAGCCCTACACCCTGGAACAGCTTGGCTCGGCAGTGCAACGTGCCCTGCCGAATTCGCGGCATCCTGAACTATTTATTCTGCCACCAGCCAGCTAAAAAGGAGTCGGCAAAGAGTTGAAAGAAGTGGAATATAAGGCAGACAATGATGGCACTGCCTGTATCAATGGTAATTCCGGCTAAAACGGCCAAGCCCATTGCCAGGGTTTTTTGTGAGGTTACAAAGACCAGGGCCTTGCGCTCCGGTATGGGCAGATCAAGTATTTTGCCGGCCTGGTTATTGATCACCAGCAGCAGCAGATGGAGCAGGGCAACG
>CAZQKF010000267.1:0-2221 GCA_964593645.1 uncultured Desulfobulbus sp. | reverse complement strand
GGCTGCCAGTATCAACGCGTATTTTCCTGCACCCAAATCTAAAAAACTCCTTTTTGAAACAGCAAGAGAGCTGTAGACCACAAGCACGACACATCCTGAATTCACATAACTCCAATTCGGTGATATTTTAGTTTTTTTGCTCCCGCTGCGGATCATTTTGCCGATTGCAAAGGGCAGAAGAACCAGGAGAAGCATCTTGAGCAGCAGGGCGTTCTGGTCGATATCCACGGGCCCTGTTGTTTTCAGGCAGAGATCCAGGATAAATGGCATTGTGAATATGGCCAGCAGGTTGAGCGAGATGGTGATGAACAGGGCCAGAACCGCATTTCCCCGGCTGACCTCGGTGATAACAATACCCGAGGAAATTGTGGGCGGCATGGACATGATGATGATAATTCCCAGGGCAATAGATGGGGGCAAGTCAACTGCCAGGGTCAGAAGTACGCCCATGACCGGTGCAAGCAGCAGCGAGATACCAGCTGCGGCCAAGAAGATATGCAGGAGTTTTCGGTCAAGAGGCAACCCCTTATTGCCGGTCTGGTAGCCGCTGACCAGGAAGATTATAAAGATAAGGATCTTGACGCCGCTGTTTGCGGAGAGGAACTCGCCTGCTGCAGGCAGGAACAGGGCGGCAAGGATACCGAGCAATAGACCGACAGGGAGAAAAAGCTGTTTCACTGGTCGGCTGGGTGTTCCTTGTGAGCTGGAGTTTGGGAAATGCTGTCTTGTTCCTGTTCGTCAAGCCAGAGAAATTTTCTACAGGCCCCGCGGATCAGACTGGCTTCTTTTTTCTTGATTCGGATTCGGCTTAAGAATTGCCTGATATTGCGCATCCAGTAGGTCTTGTTGGTATGGCGGATAAAGGTGGTTTTAGTCAGCACCTGTTCAATATGGTCATACATGCCTTCCAGATCATAGGAGTTGGCAAAGTCGGATTCGCGCACGGTTGAGCTCACCTGGCGCAGGGCCATGCTGAGTTCATAGCAGTGAATTGCCACGGCCTGGGCCAGGTTGAGCGAGGAAAAATCAACAGTGGGAATAGTGGAGGTAAACTGGCAGAGATCCAGATCTTCATTGGTCAGACCACTGTTCTCCGGGCCGAACATCAGGCCTATCCTACTGCCCTCTGCCAGTGGGGCAAGATCAGACATAACCTCATGCGGGGTCTGTTCCAGCACCCGGTGCCTGCCCTGACGGGCGGTTGTGCCGATGATGAAATGGTAGGGCTTGACTGCTGTTCTGGTCTCTGTGAAAAACTGCAGATCATGGATGAGATGGGCCGCCTTGTGGGTGGCCATCTTGAGCATTCGCTCCTGGTCCGGCTGTTTGTCTGCCACCACAATCAGGTTTTCAATACCGAAGTTACAGGCTATGCGGGCTGAGGCACCAATATTTTCGGGATACTTGGGACGGACAAGGATAATACCGCTGCCGGGAATTGTGGTGATGGGCTGTTGTTCAGAAGACATGGTGTGTAAGGGGAGGCATACCAATGCTCAGCAGGGAGGGCATGCTTGCTGAGCATTGGTCGATGGATGGGGAAAAGAAAATCAGCCTTTGGCCGGGTCTTCGAGTTCCAGAGTGTTTTTTGCAGGTCTTTCCTGATCCGGGGCACTGGAGCCGGTGCTGCCGGTCATTCGTTTGATAAAGGGCAGGATGCCTTTTTCTGCACCGCGCATTTCAGCTTCCGCCTCTTTTAAGGTGATCTGCCAGGCCGGGGCAAAGCCGGGTGATTTTTCAAACATGATTTCAGCGGCCTTCTGATAGATCTGGGCCTGGCGGATTTCAAGCTTGCCGGGTTTCTGGTTCAAAACCTGGATCATGTTGCGTAGGTTGTCCCGTTCTTTGGTCAGCTTTTCCAGGTCTGCTTTGCGCCGTTCGTTGTCTGCCGAGTCGAGTTCCAGCTTGGTATGCAGGTGTTCACGCAGTTTTTTGATATCTGCACCCAACTGCCGGACCTTGAACAGGGAACGAACCCAGAGAACAGCGGCAATGAGCAGACCGATGAACAGGCCGCGTAAAAAGGGATTACCCCAGATTGATGATATCCAGCTTGTTTCTTCCATGATACACCTCTATATTTACAGAAAAATCGTATGCATTTATATTGTGACAGACAGTATTTAAATTCGCCGTGTTCGTCAAGAAAAGATCAAGTTTACTTCTCCTCTGCTTCATTATCAACAACAGAAAAGGTAATGCGCTTGGTGAGCATGTCAAC
>CAZQKF010000266.1:0-4084 GCA_964593645.1 uncultured Desulfobulbus sp. | reverse complement strand
TCGTTCCTGACCCTGTTTCTGCTGCTGGGTATTCTGGGCTACAGCCGGATTGACCGCAAACTCTTTCCCGAGTCCAATTATCCTGAGATTGCCGTTGTCATTGTCCAGCCGGGCGGGTCAGCCAAGACCATTGCCGCCAATATCAGCGTACCGGTTGAGGAGGAGCTCTACACCCTGGACAAAATCCGCCGGGTCTACTCCACCACCATTGACGAGGTCAGTGTGATCCGGGCTGAATTTGAGTATTCCAAAGATCTGGAAATGGCGGCAAGCGATGTGAGCAACTCGCTGGGCAAGATCCGCTCTTCCCTGCCCCCGGATATCCTGGAGCCGCAGGTGCACATGATATCAGCAGCCACTGCCCCGGTGGTGGTTATTGCCGTCAGTCCCAAAAATACTATGCCCCTGGAAGACATTCGGCAACTGGCGGAGCATTCCCTGGTTCAACGGTTGATCAAGCTGCCTGGTGTGGCCAACGTGGATGTGTTTGGCGGCTATGCCAAGGAGATCCAGATCATTGTCGACAAGGACAAACTCGACAGATATGGACTGGGTATCGGCAGGGTGATTGCTCTGCTGCAGGCAAATAACCGCGATTACGCCATTGGCTTTCTCACCGGTGATACCAGCCGTTACCTGCTGAAATCACCGGCCAGGCAGGAGTCTCTGCAGGGGATTACATCCCTGCGGCTGGGTACAGACATCACCCTGGGAGATGTGGCGGAAATCTATTTTGGTCATTACGAAAACAGTGCAGGCTATTACGGCAACGGCAGGGAATCTATTGCCCTGGCTGTGCAGCGCGGCCGGGATGCCGACGTGGTGCGGACTATTGGCGGCGTAGAAAAAGAACTTGCCCAACTGCGCCTGCAGTATCCAGCCCTTAATTTTGAAATAACCGATACCCAGAAAGACACCATTGTCCAGTCCACGGACAATATGTTTGAGTCGCTGCGCGACGCCATCTTAATGTCCACCTTTGTGGTCTTTCTCTTTTTAGCCAGTTTCCGGCAGGTTCTTGTAGTACTGGTCACCATTCCGCTGGTCTATGCAACAACGGTTGCCCTGATGTGGCTGGTGGGTATTGAGTTCAATGTAGTCACCCTGACCGGTATTATCCTGGCCCTGGGCCTGCTGCTTGATGACGCAGTGGTGGTGATGGAGAACATTGAACGCCATTACCGGGAGCTGGGATCCGAGATCCACAAGGCGGTCATGGACGGCACCAAGGAGATCATGTTTGCCGACCTGTCCGGAACCGTGACCACCATGATCGCACTGGCACCGATTCTCTTTGTGGGCGGCTACCCCCAGACTGTGTTCCGGCCCCTGACCTCGACTCTGCTGCTGGCGCTGGCTGCCTCTTATATCATCTCCATTACTGCGGTACCGCTTCTATCTTTGAAGATACTTACCCTGAATTCCCCATGGCTGCTGCGCAGTGAGGCCTTTTTTCACCACGTCACCAGCCGGGCCAATGAGGCCATCCAACGCTTCTTTGCAGTTCTTGTTGGTATGGCCCTTGATCGAAAATCGGTTGCTGTTGCCTTTTTTGCGCTGCTGCTTATTTCTTTTATCGTCAGCGTCAGGGGTGTTATGCCCACGGTGGGCAAAGAGTTGATGCCGCCCATGGATACCGGCGGGGTGCTGATCAAGATCACCACTGATCCCAACCTGCCCATTGCGGCCAGCCGTGAGATTGTCCGTAAGGCAAACAAAATAATTACTGATAACGGCAAGCTGGACTATCTCTCCTCGGCCATCGGCAGTGAGCCTGGGGTTTTAAGCATCGGCAGCGGCTCCGGCACCGACCATATTGCCATCACAGCAACCTATGTGAACCGGTACGAGCGCACCGAGTCGGTCTGGGATATTGAACACCGACTGCGGCCGCAGCTGGCTGCTATCGAAAACATCAAACGTCTGGATGTTGTTGATTACGGGGCAACAGCGCTGTCAAGCATTCGTGCCAACATCGACGTTATGCTCTCCAGCTCCAGTTTTGACGATCTCGTGCGTGCCGGCAACATGGTTGAACAGGCTTTATACAAAACCAAGGGTGTTGTTTCCGTCTCACGAACCTGGGACATTGACAAGACCGTGTACAATCTTGATTTTAACCAGGAGCGGGTTGCCCTGTACGGGCTCAACAACGCCGACATCACCTCCCAGCTGCAGGCGTTGCTGCGCGGAGCCATGGTGGCCACCTTTCCCGCAGCCAACAGCGTTGATTTCGGGGTGCGGGTCTGGCTGCCTGCGGCCCAGCGTGACCGGGTTGCCCTGCTCCCCACTCTGCTGATCGACACGCCCAAGGGGGATAAGATCCCACTCAGCGCCCTGGCAACAATCAGCCGGGATCTTGAACCTGGAGTCATCAACCGGGAAGGACTCAACTACACCTTAAACGTATACGGGTATCGTGAAAAGGCAGCTATTTCCCATATTATGGATGACTTTGCCGACAGTTTCAAGGGCTCCATCCTGCCGCCCTCGGTAACCATGGAGCAGATGGGCGATATCAAACAGTTTAAAAATTCTGCCGGTCGAATGGCCAAGGCCATCGGCTTTGCCGTTATCCTGATCTTTTTTACCCTGATCACCTTTTTTGACTCCATTAAAATTTCGCTGATGATCATCCTCTCTATTCCCCTGACCATTATCGGAGCGGCATGGACCCTGCTGGCACTGCATTACCACGTATCCATGCCTGCAATGATGGGGTTCATTCTCCTGTCCGGCATTATTGTCAATAACGCCATCCTGCTCATTCACTTTGCCGTGGAAAAGATGGATGAAGGTATGACTAAACGCCAGGCCATGCTGGAGAGTATCCGCATTCGGACCCGGCCGGTACTGATGACCGCCTTTGCCGTGGCTGCAGGCATGCTCCCCGTTGCCATGGGCTCTGCCATCGGCCTGGAGCGGCTGGCACCGCTGGGCGCTGTTGCCATTGGCGGTCTGCTGGTTGGGACGTTTCTCACCCTCTTGTTTATCCCGCTGCTTTTTATCTGGACAACCAGAGAAAATAAGCCTATAGATATTTAGAAATAATATTTATTACTAAATAAAGCTTACAAACTCACATGTCCGGAGACCATCACATGATTAAAAAAAGTATTCTTTTTCTTGCCGTATACAGCCTGCTTCTTTCCCTGTCCGCAGGAACACTCATGGCCCAGGGTCAGGGTGCCGGGATGGGCAAACACAAAAACAGCCCGCCCTTTCTCATCGTGGGTAAGCTGCCCCATCTGACCAAGATGCTCATGCAGCAATGGGACAACCCAGCCCTGCAGCTTACCGATGCCCAGAAAGAAAAACTGCTGGTTGTCAGAAAGGACACCATTGGCGGCGCTAAAAAACTGGGTGCGGAGATCGCAGGACTTGAGCAGCAGGTGGTGGAGGGTATTTCTTCGGGCAAAACACCGGCTGACCTGAAAGGCCTGGTTGATCAGGTCGCCGATCTCAAGGCTCAGGCAACTATGCTCCACTTAGCCTGCATCTTTAACACTAAAAAGATTCTCAATAAGGATCAGATGGTCGTTCTGACCGGTAAGGCAGGAAAATAACTGCACCAGAATACCTGAAAGGCGTGATCACTTCCCTGCCGGATGGGATTACGCCTCCTGCAACACCGCAAGCCGTTCCATAAACCGCTTGACTGTTTTGGCTTTTCTCAGCTGACGGACTGTTCGTCCAAGTTCAGGATCCGGGATATAGGCCAGCACCTCTTTGACCTTGGCCAGTACCTGCTGCTCACCGCAAAAAACCCCCTGATACTCCCGGACAAGCTCCTGCAAATAGCCGTACAATTCTCTGCAGCGCTCAGAGGCAGTTGACACGGCCGGATGCGTCCCGCGCAGACGTTTGAAGAGATACGGATCGCCAATGGCTCCCCGGCCGAGCATCAAACCGGCAGCGCCGCTCTCCTTCAGCACCCGCAGACCATATTCTTTTGTGCAGATATCACCGTTGGCAATCACCGGTAGCCTGGTTCGCCTGACCACTTCAGCAGTTATACTGTGATCAGCTATGCCGCTGTAACGCTGGGCCACAGTCCGGGCATGCACTATCAGAAAATCAACAC
>CAZQKF010000265.1:0-4090 GCA_964593645.1 uncultured Desulfobulbus sp. | reverse complement strand
CAATCATCACTTTATAACGGAAAACGGACAGCAGCTGCCAGACAATCTGCAGAAAATTGCAGACACGCAGGCAGACCAGGGCGGCACACCAATCTGGCTTGCCGATGAAACGAAGGTACTGGGCCTGCTCATTCTGCGCGATCCGGTACGTACCGACTCGGCCCGGGCAGTCAAGGTCCTGCAGAAACAGGGTGTTGAGGTGGTTATGTGCACCGGCGATAATCGGGCAACAGCAGAGGCCGTTGCCCGTGAACTGGGCATTAGCGAGGTGCATGCCGAGGTGCTGCCCGAGCAGAAGCTCCAGGTTATTGAAGATCTCCAGCAGCAGGGACATAAAGTCGGCATGGTCGGTGACGGAGTCAACGATGCCCCGGCCCTGGCCCAGGCAGATACAGGCTTTGCCATCGGCTCGGGCACGGACGTGGCCATTGATAATGCCGACATCACTCTGGCCGGTGATTCCCTGGCCCACGTCTCAACGGCCATTGACATCTCCCACGCCACCATCCGCAACATCAAGCAGAACCTGTTTGGGGCCTTCATCTACAACGTGGTGGGCATTCCCCTGGCCGCCGGTGTGTTCTACCCTTTCACCGGCTGGTTGCTCCAGCCCATGTTCGCCTCCGCCGCCATGGCCCTGTCGTCAGTCACCGTGGTCTCCAATGCCAATCGGCTGCGTTTTTTCAAGCCCAGGGTGTAGGCATTGTGTATTGATGAAGGTAATGGAATCGACAGGTTTGATTTGGAATATCCTCGAATCAAACCATTTGGTGCCTGCGGTAGAGTTGTTCTGCACGCTGTTCAATTCGGGAGGCGGATTCAAGTGTTGCCAGAACAGACGGGTTTAGAGAGCTGCGTCCATTGTATGCTCCCCAGACTGCACCGGCCATGGCACCAATAGTATCTGTATCACCTGAGCATTGTTGGATAAACTCCATCATGTCTGCAAAAGGAGAACGAAGATAGCGGATAGCCGTATAGAGTGCGGTGATGCAGGAATCCACTGCGGCCATACTATTGCCTAATTTTTGCACAACCAGTGTAGCGGCAACATCCTGCCTTCCCTCAAGCCACCTCCTGGCAACCTGGAGCTTATTCCGGTATTCTTTTAATGTAGCTTGCTGCTCTACAAGGTTAAAAAAATCTTTAAAACTCATTCGTTCCAGGGCCGCTGAAGTTGCCAGGGCAATAATTTGGGCACCCTCTATAGCCAGTGGGTGGGCATGGGTAATTTCGGAAATTTTTTGGACCGCCTGAACGATTTCCCCCCTGTTGCCCTGAAAATACAGTGCTGCAACTGGGGCCCGCATTGCGGCACCGTTTCCGTATGAGCCTTCCGGGTTCCTTGAACAGTTCACCTGCTGCCAGTGAGCGCCCTTTTTTATTTTTTTAAGCAGCTGAGCAGCACCTGCCCCGTACCCCCTGGACCACCTGTAGCTTGACGCGAATGTTGCGGCAAGATGATCCTGGTTTATCCCGTTATTGTCACATAATGAATCAGCGATATCCAGACTCATCTGGGTATCATCGGTGTATCTTTTCTTTCCCGCCAAGGTTCTGCCGATCAGCTGCCATACAATCCTTTCAGGTATGCCGCCTTCATAGGGAGCTCCCAGGGCATCCCCTAAGGCCAGTCCCAGAAAACATCCTGTAAATTGTTGTAATTCAGCCATACAGCCGTAATGGTTATGCAGACTTGTCAGGACACATTTCTTTTGCTACGCCGTGAGTTTGGGGCGACCAGACTGAGCAGGGCTGCCGTCAACGCAGGACGGAGATAGGGGAGGGTTACTGTGGCCGCAGTTTCAACAGCAAATGTAATACCTGCCTTTTGTATTTCGCCCTGATTCAGGTGTTTGAGCGGGATACCGATATCAATGGCAGGATCGGCTGCCCGCAGGCGGGCCTTGGCTTCGGCAAGGGTGAGTTCACGGCGGCTCGGTGTTCCCTTGAGGAGGGCTTTAAAGTTTTCTCTAGCCTGGTTACGTTCCATGAAATCACCTTCTTCCTGCTGCCAGAAGGAAAACAAGGCTGACTACCAGCCAGAGGCCACAGGTGATAAATGGGGCAGCCAGAGGGGAGACATAGATAGCTGCCAGTATATAGATTCCCCAGCTCAGGAAACCAAGGGCTGCCAGCAGGCTGATGACGGCAGCTCCTAACAGGGCAACAGACTTGCCGCTGCGAAAGGCGGTTTGTTCTAATGCCTGCCGCTCCGTGGCCAGGAACAGGCTGACGGTTTTCTGCAGGTTTTTTCCCTCTGCCTCGGCCAGCTCAAACAGGGCTATGGCAAAGTCGGAAATGGTGACTTTGCTCATCGATTGGAGCCGCCCATCAACCTGCCGATGAGGACGCCCACACCAACGGCTGCCAGCAGGGTTCCGGCCGGGTATTTTTCCACCTGCTCCCGGACAACGTCCAGGGCGTCTTCACCTTCACCCTTCAGTTCTGCCAGCCGGTCTTTTATTTCGGCCAGGGACAGGCTGTCTAACAGGTCGTCTTTTTTGTCACTGATCTTCTCAGCGGCCTCGCCGACCCGCTCTTTGCCGAGATTGGTCAGGGCGCTGGTCAGTCCTTTGATATCGGTTTTCAGCTCATCAAGGTCTTTTTTGATGTTGTCTATTTCTTTGTTTGCATCTGTAGTCATGTTGGATCTCCTGTTGGATGGGTTTTTCGCGGCGAGGCGCCGCTCCTACCAGTTTTTTGTCCTCTGTACAGGAACTGTAAGCATTCATCGTGGATTGGGCCATTATTTTTGTCGCGCGATTTGCAGGGCCTCTGCCGCAACTGTGGTGACAGCGTCCCAGTCACCTGCCTCAATAGCCCTGGACGGGACAACCCAGGATCCGCCTACGCAGGCCACATTCTTCAGCGCCAGGTATTCGTTAAAGTTCTTGGGTGAAATGCCGCCGGTTGGGCAGAAGGTAACCTGGGGGAAGGGGCCGCCGATGGATTTGAGCATCTGGACTCCGCCGGCTGCCTCGGCTGGAAAAAACTTGAATTCACTGTAGCCCATCTCCATGCCAAACATCAGCTCGGAAGCCGACGATATACCGGGAATCAGGGCGATGGGGCCGTTGTTGGCCGCAGCCAGCAGGGTTGGGGTCAGGCCGGGACTGATGGCAAAGAGTCCGCCGGCTGCCGCCACGTCCTGCAGGTTCCGGGCCGTCGCAACAGTACCGGCCCCGACAATGGCCTCGGGTACTTCATGGCTGATAGCTGCAATGGCATCAATGGCCACGTCACTGCGCAGGGTGACTTCCAGAACTTTGATTCCGCCTGCCAGTAATGCCTTGGCCAGGGGGACGGCGTGTTCTATCTTTTTGATGACGATTACCGGCACGACCGGCCCGGCATTGAGGATATCCAAAGGCGCGATTTTCCAGTTTCTTGTATTTGGCATAGTTTTATCGGTTCAAGGTTGAGGGTTCCAGATTCAGGCTTTTTGAGCCATGACTGCGTAGTGGAAATGAAATCCAGGGATTATCTGTACATCGAGAAAACCCGCGGCTGTAACCTGCTGCACAGCCACCTCCGTTGCTATCCTGTGCTCCAGGGGCGGCCCCTGCTCGCAGGCATCTTTGTCTTTTGCCCAGTCAATGATAAGTAGCCGGGCACCCGGCCGTAACACTCGGAGAATTTCCGCAAGCAGCGGTTCCGGCGGCTCCAGTTCATGGTACAGGGCAATCATCCAGGCCCCGTCCAGGGAGTCATCGGCAAAGGGCAGCTGATCCCGCTCCATGAGCTGCGGTGTGATCCGGCCGTCTGCGGGCAGGGTGTTCTCCATCTCTTCGATCATCAGCGGTTCAATGTCCAGGGCATGGATCCGGACATCATCTCCTGCAAGATCGGCAACAGCCCTGGTCATAAAACCAGTGCCTGCACCGATATCGACAAAGTCCGTGCCCGAATCCGGGCAGACCTTTGACCAGATCAGCTCGGGCGGCAGCCACTCAAGGCGGATTGGGTTGTTGAGTTTTTTTCGCTTCTTTGGATCAAATTTTTTAGAATTACTCATTGTGTTTACTCAGGAGTCATGGGGAAAGACCACATTACAGCTTTCATGGACATAGGTGAAGATGGAACTGGC
>CAZQKF010000264.1:0-4095 GCA_964593645.1 uncultured Desulfobulbus sp. | reverse complement strand
CGTTCTATGACCAGATGATCAACCTGCTGACCCGGATAACCCATACCTGGTCAGTCAGCCTGGCAGAGTCCGACAACCTGGATGAAGCCGTCACCATCCTGAAAAAAGCACTACGTTACGATAACATGAATGACCGGTTAATTACCCTGCTCTACAGCCTGTACCTTAAATCCGGCAATCCACTCAAGGCCAAAGAGACAATCCTCAACTATCGCCGGAGTCTGCAGGACATGGAATACGATCAGGAACAGATTGATGAACTGATGTTCCAGGTGGCGTCAAAAGGGATATAAAAACACTTTTACATACCCGGCATTCCCGAGCCGCCCCCGGCCTGACCGCCTGCTTTTTTGGCCTCTTCCTCTTCAATGGTTGCCATCGCAGCAGCCGCACCGAGTTCTTTAATCTGTTCCGGCGTTGCCGTCTCTTTGGCCTCTTCAGGAAGTTCTACAATCACCTTACGATGTGCATAGTGAATACCCTTGGCTGCCAGGGCCTCGGTAATACGGCGATAAGCCTCACGGCGGATAACAAAATGGGTGCCCGGCTTGGCCGTGAACTTAACCCGGATCACCATGACTGAAGCCGTAATCTCCCGTACGCCCTGGGACTTGACCGGCCGGATAAAGTCTTCACCAAACTCCGGATCCTTGAGCATGGCCTGACCGACTTTTTTGATGATCTTGCGCACTTTATCAATATCGGTATCATAGGGAAATTCAAGGTTGAATTTAACCACAATACCGCCGCGCATGTAGTTGGTAATGGCGCCAAGTTCGCTGTAGGGAACAATCTGGAGCATGCCCCGGTGATGGCGCAGCATAACGTTTCGAAGCGTAATAGCCTCCACTGCCCCGGACACGCCGCCCGCCTCCATATACTCTCCCACCCGGAAGGCATCATCGAGCAGATAGAAAAAACCTGAAAATACATCGGCCACCAGTTTCTGGGCACCAAAGCCGATGGCCAGACCAATAACACCGGCACCGGCCAGCAGCGGGCCGATATCCACGCCCAGAGAGGAGAGAATAATCAGGGTGACCATAACCACCAGGGTGGTGCCGATAAACTTGCGGACCATGGGCAGCAGGGTGTAACTCCGACCCCGGTTGGCAGCCGCACCCCATTCGTCGTCTTCTGCATTTTCCTCTTCTTCCGGGGTGGCTTCCTGTATTTTTCGTTCAATATAGCCCGAGGCGACCCGCCAGAACAGCAGGGCCAGGGTCAAGGTTACCAGGGAATCAAACACGGCCTTGGTGATAACCCCGGCATAGGGTAGTGGATAGCCCCACATTCTCAAGCCCCAGGCAGCCATAGCCGCAAGAATTAAAAAGCGGACAGCCGCCTGCACCCGGCGAACCAACCGATGTTTCCTGGTCTCCAAATCTGCAATCGCCTCCTGCAGATTTTCATCATCAGGCAGTGAGGCCGGGTCATAAATCCGCATGGTATGGACAATGGAGCGGACAATCCACAGGCCGATTCGATCCAGAACCACAAACATCGGCACCAGTATCAGGCTGAACAGAAAGGCTCCGCCCCCCTCATTTTTGCCCTGGATCTTTTGAAAAATCATAATAAACCAGACCAGGAGAATATAGCAGAGGACCAGCACATGCCAGAGAGAGGCAAAGATGCGGCGCAGCCAGTTTTCCGCACCCTCCTCATCCGCTCCGCTCAGGATTGCCCGGGCAACCGATTTCCGATTTGTGAACACCACAAGAGCAATCAAGACAAGGAGCAGGGTGGCAAGAAGTATTGCAATAAGGGACAGGCTCTCAACCTGCAGGCCGACATCTTTAGCAAGGGCAATGAAAGAAACAGCTGCAATAATATATGTGGAAAGAAACTGGATGGATCCGTGAATTCTGGAGGCAGCCGCGTCACTGACGGGGGCCAGGCGGAGGTCGCCGTGCTCGGGCGAGAAGAACAGCTGGGACAGTACATTGATACTGCGGATACCGACAACAGTGACCAGCAGGGCCATGAACAGGTAGCGCAGCGACTGCATCTGCTCAAAGGGCGTCACCACAAAAATCAGCAGGGCAGTGACTGCAAAAACTGCTATAAAAATCAGGGTAGGCAGTACCCGAAGCAGGGAAGCCCAGAAACGCATGACTCCCTTAAATTCAGGAACCACCTGCCCCATGAACTGTTTGCGCACATTCCCGGTCATCAAACGGAAGAAAAACTCCATAAAAAAACCGCCGCCCAGTACCAGCAGAACCAGCCCGATATTACGCCATGCCCCGGCACGGGATCCACTGGAGCTGAATGTCCGCAATGTCCAGTCCAGGTCAGCCGGAAGGGCCCGCGCCACACGCGTCTCCAGAGCAATGAATTCACCCAGGTTTGCATCTCCTTCGCCGTCAAGGACATGGAGTAGTGAGGAAACAAGGCCGATTAACCCGCCACCGTCCGACAGAGGCTGTGTTCCCAGAGACGCATCTTTTTTCAGCTCTTCTATAAGCAGGCTACGCACCTGTTCATCACTGAGCGCTGCCAGTACCGAATCCACCTCGGCCGGGGCCATGCCTTCCAGCGAAGCCGTATCACCACCTGCTTCTGCAGCCGACAGAGGAAGAGCAACAGCCATACTGCAAAGGGCTGCGAAACAGAATAGTAATAAACTTCTCTGGAACCATTTGTACATTATCATCCTCAGAAATCCTGTATATTTATGTGATAAACTATTCAATTTGATTTAAAAAATAGTTCCCAACACCTAAAGTTCATGGTAGATTTGCATATAATAAACATTATTGACTGTATAAATCAACAGTTAACCACTGTGCCGGGGATCTTGCCGATTTTCGTTACATAGCACCAGGTGATTACCATTAAAACTCAGTAAACGATATGAGTACTTTAGATACATCAACGTCATTCCAGCGGAAATAACGAAAAAATTAAAATTGAGTGATAACCAGGTAACACAATAAAAAATACGCCGGTAAAAAATTACCAGGAGAAAACTGTACATGATGAAATTGAACTGTCGTTTAATCCAGCAAATGCTGACCGGAGGATTCTGCCTGACTTTGACCGGTGCCCTGTTCCTGCCTGCACCTGCCCATGCCGGTGACCTGCAGGACTGTATGATGCAAGTCATGGAGTCAATGGATTTTGAGACAATGACGGTGGCTCAGCTGCGCCTGAAATGTGCGGAGGATATCAAGTCCAGAGCTTTTGTTCCCGCCGTTGCAGAGGAAGAGACTCCCAAACTCGCCGTAGTCAAAGAACGGATGCGCAATGACAAGGATCATGTGCTGCAGCCCTTTACCCTCATGACCCATAAGCCCAACTATATGCTGCTGGGCGCCTATAATCACAGCGGTTGGGATTCTACCCTGTATCAGGAAGAATTTAACAATCCCGGCTATGAAAATAAAGACACTGAAGCCCAGTTTCAGCTCAGTGTCAAATTTCCCCTGCTGGTCAACCTGTTTGACGATACCATGGATGTCTACGGCGCCTACACCAACCGCTCCTTCTGGCAGATCTACAACACTGACGAGTCCTCACCGTTTCGGGAAACCAATCATGAACCGGAACTCTGGGCCCAGTTTCATCCAGGCTGGGAGCTATTTGGTTTTACCAATACCTGGAACTCCTTTGGTGCTGTCCATCAATCAAACGGCCGCGGCGGCATCCTCTCCAGGAGTTGGAACCGGGTGTATGCCTGGATGACGGTTGAACGGGGCAATTTTGCCATGAGTTTCAAGCCCTGGTACCGAATTCCTGAAGACAGCGAGGATGACGACAATCCCGATATCACTGATTACCTGGGACATTATGAGCTGTCGGCAACCTACACCATTAATGATCATGTCCTCAGCGTCATGTCCCGTAACAACCTGGAATCAGGATTTGAACGGGGTGCAATTGAACTGAGCTGGAGTTTTCCCCTGTGGAATTATCCCTATCTGAAGGGGTATGTGCAATATTTCAACGGATTCGGTGAAAGTTTGATCGACTATGACCACCGGGTCAACCGCATCGGCATCGGCTTTTCCTTGACTGACTGGTTGTAACACTCCGATATAAAACATTTTCAGGAGCCCAGCCCTCTGGGCGATATACACTGACATCGCC
>CAZQKF010000263.1:0-4107 GCA_964593645.1 uncultured Desulfobulbus sp. | reverse complement strand
GGCCCGCAGTACATCTGCTGGTTCAAAGCCTGATACCACGCAGGAAAGATTAAACTCGTCAGCTAAAAACTGATATGCGCCGGTACCGGTGATAATAGAGACATGGCCGGGACAAAGCAGGCCGTCAATACGCAGATCCGGATCCTGCATCAGTGCCCGCAGGGGCGGCGGCATGATTTTGCCTGCAGAAAATACGCAAAAATTATCAAGCTTGCGGCGTGATGCCTCAAGGATGGTTGCAGCAATTCCCGGGCAGGTGGTTTCAAAACCAACTCCTAAGAATACAACAATCTTTCCTGGATTTTTCTCAGCCAAGGTGAGTGCGTCCATAGGCGAATAAACTACTTCAACCAGGGCACCGTCTGCCCGGGCTCGGTCAAGGGATGAATGACTGCCCGGCACCCTGATTAAATCGCCGAAAGTGGCAATCAACACATTTTTGGTACCGGCCATACTTATAAAGGCATCCACATGCCCGGCCGAGGTCACGCAGACCGGACAGCCCGGCCCGGAGATCAGTTCCAGGTTTTCTGGAAACAGCGACCTGAGTCCGTGCCTGAAAATCGACATGGTGTGGGTACCGCAGACCTCCATAATCCGGACAGACCGCGTGGTTATCGCATTAAGCTCCCGGGCCAGTCCGCTGACCAGCTCCCGGTCGCGATATTCGTCCACGTATTTCATGCGTCCTGGCCTCCGTGATCATCCAGCCCTTCCGCCATCTCCCGCATGAGTTGCAGGTTTCTCAACGCTTCCTCTTCACTTAAAGTATTCACCGCAAAACCGGCATGAACAATCAAATAATCACCCGGCTGCGGTGTTCTGTCCACCAGATCAAGCCGTATCTCTTTACTGATACCATCTGCATCAACAACAGCAGAGCTGCTGCCAAACAGGCCGGTTGCATCTTCAATAACTTCAAGAACCCGCATGGGGATTGCCAGACACATTATGTATACTCCCTCCTATATAGGCCTGCCCAAAGGCTATACCGCCATCGCTGACAGGAATCTTTTCTCCAGTATAAACTGCAAAGCCCGCACCTTCCAGCAGATTAAATAAAAGTATCAGCAATAGCCTGTTCTGCATACAGCCACCCGAGAGGACAACAGTGGAAAGGCCGGTCTTTTCTGCTGCTTCTTTTATGAGCTCACAGGCGGAATCAGCCAGCCAGCAGTGAAATTCCCAGGCTATTTCCCCCCTTGCAATCTCACTGTCACGATCTTTGAGTAACTGCCGTATCATGGGACAAACATCCACCAGGCGAGCTTCATGTCCAGATGCCAGGTGTACTTCATACTGACTGCTGAACAATGCATTCACTGCATCCGGATGTTCACAGACCGACCAGGCCAGCCCTTCAAGTTCCATGGCCGCCTGTCCCTCATATTGGGCATGGCTGCGCAGGCCAAGTAATGCGGCTACGCCGTCAAAGAGACGTCCACAGCTTGAGGTTAGTGGCGAATTAATCCCCTGCTCAAGCATTTGCACTAATAAAGACAATGATTTTGCGGAAACATCAAAAAATGAAGACAAATCCGACCGATTCACATTCCCGTAAGCAGTATAGAGTAACGACACGGCAACACGCCAGGGCTCACGGGCTGCGGCATCGCCTCCGGGCAAATGAAATTGGCCAATGTGTCCCAGGCGCTGCGAGGAACGGCGGTTGACACGAAGAAACTCACCGCCCCAGACTGTTCCGTCCAGGCCAAATCCGGCCCCGTCAAACACTATGGCCAACACATCATCCAAGCCATGTTCTGCCATAACAGCGGCGGCATGAGCATGGTGATGCTGAACCTGGAGAAGAGGCAGAGAACGGGCAGATGCGTATTTTCGGGCATAGGATGTGGAGAGATAATCAGGATGGAAATCACAGGCCACAACTGCAGGCTGAATTTCAAAAACATCCTCAAAATGGGCAATGGACTCCTCATAAAACAAAAGATTTTTCGGCCCGGTCAGATCACCAATATGCTGGCCCGGGAAACTCTTGCCCCCTCTTGTCAGGCAAAACGAATTCTTCAGCTCTGCGCCGCAGGCCAGCAGTTCAGGTATTTTCTCCGGCAGCAGCACCGGCATGGGCGCATAGCCACGTGATCTTCTGATCATCTGCAGACGGCCGTTCACATGTCGAACCACGGAGTCATCTACCCTGGTTACTATATCCCGGTTATGGAGTAGAAAGAGATCTGCAATCCCGGCAAGACGTGTTAACGCGTCCCGGTTTTCAGTGCAGATAGGCTCTTCACTGACATTGCCGCTGGTCATGACCAGTACTTCCGGGGTTTCCTCATGGGCCAGCAGCAGAAAATGGAGCGGCGTATACGGCAGCATGATACCAATCTCATCTATGCCCGGGGCAATATCTGCGGCAAGTCCTGAAGATAGACGTTCTTTAATAAGGACAATGGGCCGCTGTCTGCTCAGGAGCAGTTCTTCTTCTGCTGTGGACAGTCGGCCAAACTTACGGGCTGCGGCAAGATCTGCAACCATGACAGCCAGGGGTTTTGCATACCGGTGTTTGCGCCTGCGCAGCCTGGCAACGGCTTTTTCACTGGTCGCGTCCACGCAAAGATGAAAGCCGCCCAACCCTTTCAAAGCCAGAATTTGTCCCTCCTGCAGATGTCTGGCTGCTTCGCCGATGCAGTCATCTACATTTAGCTGCTCCTTACCGTTGTGCAGGGAAAGCATCGGGCCGCATACAGGACAGGCATTGGGCTGGGCATGGAACCTGCGGTCCATGGGATCTTCGTATTCCTGCAGGCAATCTTTGCACATGGGAAAGACCGCCATGGAGGTTTGCGGCCGGTCATAGGGTAGATGAGAGATAATTGTAAACCTGGGCCCGCAGTTGGTGCAGTTGGTAAAGGGGTAGCCGAAGCGACGGTCAGCAGGATTAGTCATCTCTGCCAGGCAGTCATCGCAGACGGTGATATCCGGCGAGATCAGTGTGGTCGGCCGCTGGCGGGCCTCACTCTTGACAATAACGAAATGGTCTTCCTGTACCGGATCATCAACCGCTATCCAGGAAAGCGAGGTGATCACCGCAAGAGGCGGTGCCTCCTGCTCAAGTGCAGTAATAAATTCATCAAGATGGCGCGGCTCCGCTCCTGCCCGGATCAGGACGCCTTGGGCAGTATTGTTTATCGTTCCGACAACAGAACACCTTGCGGCAAGCCGGTAGACAAAAGGCCGAAAGCCTACCCCCTGAACAATACCGTGAATATGTATCTCAATGGCCGAGTTATCCATTCTATTATATGACTGTTACCATCAGCGGGTTGTAGCAGGCATAACATCGCTCATATTCAAAGGACATGCGCGACCTGTATGATCCGGGAGCAGTGTATTCTGAGTGTTTTCCCTTTGCAGCGATGGTCTCCCCTTGTTGTTGCGGTTTTGGAAACAGGTAGAAACAACCTGCCTGCCGCGCCTTTGTTCCCATAAAACGGAAAATTTCCGAATAAATTCACAAAAACGAACTCATATTATTCAAGGATATCATCCAAAAATACATCCGCTGTATATAATGTACTCGCCGGGCAGGCGCAGAGTCCAATTATTTATTTAAATTCCAATGTGGAAGGACAAACATTGTTTTGACTTTTTAATTTCAGCCCTCTATAGTTTATTTAGAAGAATGAAAATGTCGTTAAATTGATACAGGGCAATTTCACTCTTTTCTCTTTAAGGAACATAGGAAAATGACAGCTCAAACAGCCTCATTGACAGTCTCCCCTCAGTTTCCGCACGACCGAACCCGGTCTTTCTCCCAATACAATCTTGCTTCAGATTTGGCCGTCTTACGACCAACTGTTCGTTGTTCTCATATACGAATTACCACCAGATCATGCCCCAGGCAAAGGAGGATCGCATGTCACGTCAAGTTGTAAACCAGGGTAAAAATACTCAGGTCAGCCGGCGAGGTTTTATCAAGGGCTGCACCATGGCCGCTGCTGCACTTGGGCTGTCTGAAACCATGGTGCCCAAGCTTGTTGAAGCTGCAACATCCGACCAACGACCACCGGTTATCTGGCTTCATTTCCAGGAATGCACCGGCTGTACAGAGAGCCTGCTCCGGGCATCGCACCCTGATATCGG
>CAZQKF010000262.1:0-4115 GCA_964593645.1 uncultured Desulfobulbus sp. | reverse complement strand
GTTTGCCGAGAAAGGTGCAGTGCAATGCGGTTTCTGCACGCCGGGTATGGTGATGACTGCGGCCGGACTGCTCCGGGAAAACCCGGAGCCGGATCGTGATGCAATCCGCCATGCCCTGTCCGGCAATCTCTGCCGCTGCACCGGCTACCACAAGATCGTGGACGGGGTGGAAGAGGCAGCCAGGATTATGCGGGACCAGGAAAAATGACTGTTTTTTTCCCAACATCCCTGGAGAAATTCCATGCCCTGGCTGCCGGCCGCACCGATGCGGTGGTCATGGCAGGCGGCACCGACCTTATGGTTCGGCTGCGCAGCACTGCCCGCAAACCGGAAAACATCATCTGCCTGGAAAACATTGCTGAGCTGCACACAGTTGAATGTACGGAAACTCAGCTCTGCATCGGGGCCGCGGTTCCTTTAACCAGGCTGCTGCACAGTCCGGAGCTGGATAATTTTTCCGTACTGCGCCAGGCCCTGTCCTCCATCGGTTCTCCCCTGATCCGCAACATGGCCACCCTGGGCGGCAATATCTGCACCGCCTCCCCGGCCGGTGATTCCCTGCCCGCCCTGTATGTACTTGATGCCGAGGTAGAACTGGTGTCAGAGGGAGACAGCCGGAAGATGCCGATTGCCTCGTTTATCCGGGGCCCGGGAAAAATCGATCTGCGGCCGGGAGAAATCCTCGCTTCAATCCTTATTCCCGCACCAGAGCCGGACAGCATCCATCATTTTGAAAAAGTCGGCCAGCGCCGGGCCCTGGCCATTTCCCTGGCAGGCATGGCCGCCCTTGTTCAGCTGGACGGTGAGAACATTACAAGAATCCGCCTTGCCTGGGGCAGTGTCGGGCCGACCATTGTCCGCTGCCCCGAGGCAGAGCAGGCCCTGGAAGGCGGCAAAATGCACCTGGAACGGCTGCAGCGGGCTGCAGAAATTGTTCGTCAAACCGTTTCACCGATCAGCGATATCCGGGCAACGGCAGACTACCGCAGGCAGGTTGCCGGTAACCTGCTGCTGCGGCTGGCCGCAATGACCAGCAACTGCTGAAGGCCTGACTCCGTTTTTCAACAGATAAACCAGCATGGCTGGACCAGATTGTAAGGCCACAGCCACAACAATGACACCGCTACGCTGTTATGAAAATAGTTAAATCGTTGTCACTTCGTGGCTATTTTCGGATAAATAGCATTGAAACCGGTTCTCCTGCGCATCCGGACTCGAACCACCCGATAGAATGTAGAAAAATTAATTGACACCCTCTTCGCTCCACCCATTTCATAGGGTTTTGCATTCCAAATTACTCTCCCAATACCTTTGCCTGTATTGACTTTCTGCAACGATAATGATACTGTATTACAAAAATTATATCGATAAGGAGCTGGTCATGGAAGCAGTTAAAATTTCCCCTAAATTTCAAGTTGTCATTCCTAAAAAAGTCAGAGAATCCATGCAGCTCAAACCTGGACAGCAAATGCAGGTTATTGAGTACGGCAATCGGGTTGAGCTTATTCCCACCAGAAGTGTTAAATCCATGCGCGGCTTTATGAAGGGAATCAATACAGAGTTCAAACGGGAAGATGACCGCTTATGAATGTGGTCGACTCATGCGGCTGGCTTGAATATTTCAGTGACGGCCCCAATGCCGGAATATTTGCCGAACCAATCCAAAAAATTAAAGCACTTATTGTCCCCACGCTTGCTATGTATGAAGTTTTTAAAGTCGCATTGCGAGAACAGGGAGAAGATGCCGCGCTGCAGGCTGTAGCTGTCATGAAGCAGGGTCAGGAAGTCGGCCTGAACAGTAATCTGGCTATCCAGGCAGCCAAAACAAGTTTTGACCTGAAAATTCCAATGGCTGATGCCGTTATCCTGACAACTGCCCGCTACTATCACGCTGAACTATGGACTCAAGATGTTGATTTTAAGGGGATCAACGGCGTAAGATATTTTCAAGCCGGCCTATAATTCCAGGAGACAGACCATGACACCATCATTTACCGACCGAACCATGCCCATTCTCACCCAAAAAGGACTGGATGCCCTGGCCGGGCAGACCATTGCCATATCCGGACTCGGCGGTGTGGGCGGCGGAGCCTTTCTGGCCCTGGTGCGCTGCGGGGCTGCAAAATTCAGGCTGGCTGAAAACGGGGTGTTTGACCCGCCGGATATGAACCGGCAGGCCGGAGCCTTTGGCACGACCATGGATCGGCCCAAGCTGGACGTGTATGTTGAGTTGGCCCGGTCCATCAACCCGGACATCGAGCTTGAACTCTACCCGGACGGGATTACTCCGGACAACCTGGCCGGTTTCCTGGAAGGCGTGGATGCCTACGCAGGCGTGATTGACGTGGAAAGGGGGGCGGAAGTAAAAGCAATGACCGCAGAGCTGCTGGAACGGTTTTCCGTGCCCATGTTCACCTGCGGCGCCATCGGCTTTGGTGCGCTGCTGGTCGCCCACAAACCCGGTGGCATGATGCCGGAGGAGTTCTGGAAACTGGTGGCGGAAAAATCAACCTCAGGCGGCCTGCTTCCCTCGTACATGGCCGCCCGTTTCAACAAAGGGGTTATTGCCCGGTTCAACCAGGGCATGGCCGAGGGCATCCTGCCCACCACGCCCATCGGCGGCATGACCTCCAACGTACTGCTGGCAACCGAGATCATCTGCTATCTGCTGCGGGATACGGGTCTGGTCGACCGGGAAGCGGTCTTTGCCCCCGGGTTCACCACTGTGGATTTCCTGGAACAGCGCATGGAAACCAGTGATGTGACAGTGGATTAACTGTTTTCGACCTGTTCTGCGAGCAGGCAGCCTGCCAGCAGCTCATCATACAGTGCCTCGGCCAGAACCGCGTGGCCCTGCGCGTTAAAATGGACCAGATCCAGATAGAGCAGGGAATAGTCGGGCCGGCGCCAGATATGCCCGGCAAGGTTCAACATGGGCAGTCCCCTGGGTGCTGCCGTCCGTTTGTACCCCTCGTCCACAATGCCGAACTGGTACTCACTCCAGCCCTCGACAAATTCACGCCAGTTGCTCTGAATAGCAGAGAGACCAGCCTCTTCCTGCGGGGAGATTTTTGGTTTGTAGCTTAATACGTGGCTGAAAAAAGCCACCCTGGCACCCCTGTCCTCGGCATAGTCGAGCATGGTCTGCAGATATTTTTCCTGATAATCAAGCAGCCTTTCCCACTGAAACCCTGCTGCGCGGACAAAGGTATTTTTTCTTTCTCCTTTTTTTAAGATCCTGCGTCGCAGAAGCATACCAAGGCAACTTCGATCAAGCAGTTTCAGATACCACGGTTTATGGCTCTGCAGCTTGTGAATAAACTGGAGAGGCCAGCTATTGCCGGGCTGCCACTCTTTGCCCTGCATATAGGCAATAGAAACATCGTTCATGTTTGGCCGCAGGAGGAGTATGTCACCCGGGGCAAGGGGCAGGGAACACACGACCTGCTGCATCTGCTGCTGGTTATACCCGATAACGGATGCATTGATGACCTGGTATTGATGACCGTTTTTGTCCAGCTGCTGCTGCAGACGCCGAAACCAGATACCATCTTCACGGGGAAGTTTTGCCCCGAAAAATTCCGATTCACCCACCAGCCAGATTCGTCGTATATTTTCTTTAAGTTCCGGGGCCCGGAAACCAAGACTGTTGATATGCATCTGCCCCCTGCCGTAGCCGGGTTTGAGTTTCCAGTGCAGAGGTGGCGGACATTCCTCAATAAATTCGTTGTAGGGATATTCACCAACATGCTTACAGTGATAGGGGACGCCGTGTTTGTTTACATACAATTTCCGAACCGTAATTTCAGCGGCTGCAAGGGCAAGAATGAAGAGAACAAGGTAGATCATAGGCTGTTTCCTGCAAGAAAAAGGTTTACGTATCCGTGGGCTTTGCTGCAGCTTTTTCCTGAACCAGGCGGCATTCCCCGTCGGCAAGGTTCAGCAGGTGACGGAGGATGAACAGGCTGACCAGGCCGCTTATCAGCATGGAAACCGTATGGCTGACATATACAGCCTTTCCGCCCCATAAACGGGCAAAGAGAAAGGCCAGCGGCAGACGCAGAAGCAGCAGGCGCGTTGCATTGATGAGCATGGTAAATTGAGGCCGTTTGATC
>CAZQKF010000261.1:0-4117 GCA_964593645.1 uncultured Desulfobulbus sp. | reverse complement strand
TGCCAGACAACGTCGATCTGGCCAAGAGGGTGGCCGTTGAATATAATGGGGGAAGAGAGGAAAGTTTCCGGGATCAGGTGCAGCGCAATCAAAATCCGATCAAGCTGCGAATTGGTGGGGATTTCCGACTTGGCAAAAACACGGCCATCCGTATCACTAATAGTGATACTCTTATAGCCGCTGTGTGAGGCCACGACATCCAAATACTCAGACGTCGTCTGTTGGCTCAGGTTCCATACGGAACGGGCTACAATACGGGCATGTTCCTGAACATGGCGTTCAATCGCGGTAACTGACCTGTTCCAGTGCACCACAGCAAAGGTGACAAAAGACAGTACAGTCAGGGCGCTGATGATGAAAAAAACTCTAGACTTCTGCAAGGATATTATTTTGTATGGGCGATTTAAAATAAGGATGTCTCAAGCATATATTTATTATATGTTACGGAATAACGACACTAAAAGAAAGAATTAATAAATTTTTCCTTCATTATACTCCTGGTGTTCTTCTGCCGCCCAGCTCAGCCTAAAGCCACGTCAAGAGTCATCATAATTGCAAATCCGACCATTAAGCCGATGGTCGCGACATCGGAATGTTTTTCAGCCTGAGATTCAGGGATTAACTCCTCTGCAACGACATAAATCATAGCTCCTGCAGCAAAGGACAGGGCATAGGGCAGCAGCGGCTGCATGAACAGGACTGCAAAAGCCCCGATTACCCCGGCAATGGGCTCTACTGCACCGGAGAGCTGGCCGTACCAGAAACTTTTCAGCCGGGACATTCCCTCACGTCGAAGAGGCACAGAGACAGCCGCGCCTTCGGGAAAATTTTGAATGCCGATACCAATGGCCAGTGCAACGGCCATGCCCAGGTTTGCCTCAGGATGCCCGGCAGCTGCCGCGCCAAATGCCACGCCAACGGCCAGTCCTTCCGGGATATTATGAAGAGTTATTGCCAGTACCAGCAGAACACTGCGCTGCCAGCTTGTTTTGATCCCCTCAGCCTCAGACAGGGGAAATCCAGGATGAAGGTGGGGAAGAATCTTATCTACGCTCCAGAGAAAGGCACCGCCGCCTAAAAAACCGATGAGTGGTGGAAGCCAGGTGATACCACCGCGTTCCTCGACCATGGTAATGGCCGGCGCAAGCAACGACCAGTAACTTGCCGCAATCATAACCCCTGCTGCACATCCCAGCATGCCGTCCATGGCCTTATGGGAGATAGTTTTAAAGAAAAAAACCAGTGATGCGCCCAGTGCCGTGACCAGCCAGGTAAAACAGGTGGCCAGCAGGGCCTGTTGTACAGGAGAAAGTATTTGCAGCCAAAGTATCATATGCAGTGAAATCAGGGGTAGGGCAGCGGGAACCATTGTACGGGTCAGCTGCAGATTTTCTTCAATTTTCTGTAATTAGAAAAACAGATATGGTAGCCTGATACAAAGAGAATACCGGATTTTACTCTGGAATGGAACTCTTGATTGTACTGACTGACCTGCACTATCCTTTTCATCATCCACGAACCGTATACAAATTGAAACTACAATGGAACAGCGACTTGTGGAAATAGTACTGCCTGAGGGCAAAGGTGACGATATTCCGGAGCTCCTCCACGAGCGTATTTTTGAGGGCTATTGGCGTGATTCCGTCGGAGAAAATCAAGCTCGGATCCGGATTTTACTGAACAGTCCCGAAGTGGAACCAGTTCTTGATATTTTAGAACCCTACCTGGAAAAGTTACCAGATGCCACGGCCCTGCTGCTCATTGTCGAGGCCTCAATACCACATGGCACATCAAAACCGCTGTCCACTGACGATAATGACTCCGAGGACAGCGAAAATGAAGATACAAAGACAGCCCGAATAAGCCGTCATGAACTCTATGCCGATATTGCGGCAAACACTGACACAACGAGCACCTATCTGATAATGGTCGTCTTGTCGGCAGTTATTGCCGCCATTGGTCTGGTACGCAATGATATGGCAATTATCATCGGAGCCATGGTGCTGGCTCCCTTGCTGATACCAAATGTTGCATTGGCCCTGGCCAGCACCCTCGGGGATGCCGATCTTGCGCTCAAGGCTCTGCGGGCGGCGACCTCAGGTTTTCTCCTGGCCCTAATAATCGGCATTGTTATTGGAATTGTCTACACCGTTCACCCTGAAAACCCGGCTATTGCCGCCCGTACAAATCTGCACTGGAGTGATCTGATTCTTGCCCTGGCCTCTGGTGCAGCGGGTGTGCTTGCCTTTACCAGCGGCGGCCAGTTATCGTTGATCGGCGTGATGGTTGCCGTTGCCCTTATGCCTCCTCTGGTTACTGCCGGGCTGATGTTCGGCAGTAATTTGCCGGGCATGGGCTTTAAAGCCCTGGAACTGGCTTTTGCCAATGTTATCTGCGTCAATCTGGCCGGAATTGTCACGTTCAGCCTACAGGGTATCCGACCGGCAACCTGGTGGGAAAAATCAAAGGCGGGCAAGGCTAAGCGCAGGGCCTTGACAATATGGATTATGCTTCTTTTGCTGCTTGCTGTTATTGTTTTTCGCCAATAAATTTTTTTTATCTTTCCGGAGGCATGTTGTGCAACGACTGGTAATTTTCTGTTTCATCTTTATTTGTTTATGGGGGCTTGCCGGATCAGTACAGGGGCAGGAGGATAGAATATTAAAGATGTCCACGACAACCAGTACCCAGGCATCCGGCCTACTGGATGTTCTGCTGCCTTCCTTTGAAAAAGATACGGGTATAAAGGTAAAAGTAGTTGCCAAAGGCACAGGTGCCGCTCTTCGTGACGGCATGGACGGCAATGTAGACGTAATTTTTGTCCATGCCCGGGCCAGGGAAGAACAATTCATTAAGGAAGGGTACGGTACAAAACGTTATCCGGTCATGCATAATGATTTTGTTCTGCTCGGCCCGGCAGCTGACCCAGCCGGTATCAAGGGTATGAACGATGCCGCCGGGGCCTTACGGAAAATTGCCGAGACCAGCTCGCTCTTTGTCTCACGCGGTGATGATTCCGGTACCCACACTAAAGAACAGGCCCTGTGGAAGGCCAGCGGGCTGGCCCTGTCACCCCGAACGTCGATTGTAATTAAAAAAGGTAAGAGAAAGAAGATTCACACTGTTGAGCCTGCAGATTCTCAACAGTGGTATGTATCCATCGGCCAGGGCATGGGCAAAACACTGACCTTTGCCGATGAAAAACTTGCCTATACCTTGTCAGACCGGGGAACCTATCTTAAATATAAATTCGGACGTGAGATAGCCCTTGATCTCAATGTGCTCTGTGAAGGCGATCCTGCCTTGGCCAATCCCTACGGTTTGATTCCCCTGAGTCCGAAAAAGTTTTCCCATGTTCGCTATGATCTTGCAGTGCAATTTGCCGATTGGATTACCTCGGAAAGGGGCCAGGAGATCATTACAGATTACCGCTTACTTAACAAACAACTCTTTTACCCTGACCAACTGTAGGGATGGTGATCCGGAACGAAATACCCGAATCCAATCCATACTGCAGCAGTTGTATAATCAGTTCGAAATTTAGCGCATTGCTGCAGGGACTGCGCCGGGAAGAACTAACCTCTTTACAAGGATCAAAGCATTATGTCTTCAATACAGACTTGGCTGACCAAGTCAAAAAATACACTCTCTGCAACTCAGTTAGTGATTTTAGGCAATGAGGCTGCAGACCTTGACTCCATGGCCTCCTCCATTGCATACGGTTACCTGTGCAGCCTGCAGGATCCGCAGCTGACTGTCCTGCCTGTAATGCCGATTCCTCGTGCAGATTTTCACCTGCGTACCGAAGCTGTGTATGTCTTCAATGAATCGAATATTAACATTAAAGATGTCGTATTTTTTGACGAAGTTGATTTTGACCAGCTCATGCACCAGGCGCGGCTGGCCTTGGTGGATCATAACCAACTGGCTCGGGATCTTGAACAATATGGTACGCAAGTGGTGAGTATTCTGGATCACCATAAAGATGAAGGCCTGTATTCCGATGCCGGACCACGTATCATTGAGCCTGTTGGCTCAACTGCAACGCTTGTTGGCCGGGAATTTTTTCGCTTAGGTAGAGAACTCACCCAGGACACTGCAACTCTGCTTGTTGGCA
>CAZQKF010000260.1:0-4120 GCA_964593645.1 uncultured Desulfobulbus sp. | reverse complement strand
GGATTGGTTTATCTTGAGCAGATGCAGCTGGTAGCCGCGAAGGATTTTCGGCTCATCGGGCAGAAATTTTCTCTGCAGCAGGTGGTAGAGCAGGGTTTTGATGATGCCCTCGTGGCAGACAACAAGGATCTGCTGGCCCGGCCAGGTCTCGGCACCCTCGTGCAGGGCCTGCTGTGCCCGGGCAAGAACCTGCCGTCGTGATTCGCCGCCGGGCGGACAAAAATCCCAGCCTGCAGCTTCCTGCAGTTTGACCTCAGGGCCAAAGCGGGCAAACAGCTCGGGAAAACTGAGGCCACTCCATTGCCCCCAGTCCTGCTCCCGCAGCAGCGGGGCAACATGCACCGGCAGTTGCAACTGTTCATTGATCAGCTCAACCGTTTCCTGTACCCGGCCGAGATCACTGGCCAGAATTCTGTCCCAGTGCAGCGCTGCAAGTTCCGGGCCCCAGGCCGCAGCCATTCTTTGGCCGTCCTTGGAGAGCGGACTGTTCCGCAACCCCTGGATGCGCTTTTCTTCATTCCACAGGGTGCGGGAATGTCGGATTAATCCAAATTCAGCAGACATGGTTATCGGGTTTGATTGCCGTGTTAAGTAAAATCTGCTCCAGTTGCAGATAGTTTGCCGCAAGGTCATGTTCATTGCGGACGTAGTCAGCTGCAGCCCGGCCCATGGTTTGTCTCAGCTCCTGATCTCGAAGCAGTTTTTGCAAGGCCAGGTCATACGCTTCTTCATCATCAAGCGGCGTGAGCAGGCCGGTTGTGTTGCGGCGGACTACCTCAGGGATGCCACCATTATCGCAGGCAACGACTGGCAGGCCGCAGGCCTGGGCCTCTAAAAATACCATGCCCAGAGATTCGTTAATTCCTGGAAAGGCAAAGATGTCAGCTGCTGAGTAGTACAGCGCCATCTGCTCGCGAGTAATTCTGCCGACAAAGAGCACCCTGTCTTTGAGCAGTTCTTCGGCCATATCCCTGAGCCGTTGTTTTTCCGGGCCGTCCCCGACAAGCACCAGCAGGAAATCATGTCCGGCTTTCCTGATTCGGCAGCAGCTCTTCAGCAGTCGGATCAAGCTCCTGGTTTTGACATCTGCGCGAAACATAGCCGCGCTGAGGATAACCGGTGTTTTATCGACCTGCCAGGACGCACGCAGGGAACGGCGTCCGGCAGAGGTAAAGGAAAACAAGGCTAAATCAAGACCGGGTTTGATGCGATGCAGCCGATCCGGAGCAACAAGGCGCTGCAGATTGGTATAGTCGTGGCTGCGGTCGGTAATAAGGGCGTCAGCGGCCAGCAGGGCCTTGCGATTTAAGTTGAATCCGGGCCTGGTCTTCCAGCTGCGGCTGACCCGGGTTCCAAAACTGGGCTGGACAATGACATACGGAATGCGGACTTGGGCGCAGGCCTTGGGGCCGAGCATGTCCGGAGCCTTGTAATAGGAGTGATAGGTGAGCCATAGATCCACTGGACTCTTTCGTAGCTGACAAGTAGCCCTGTGTTGTTCCAGCAGGGCCTGCAGCAGAGAAAAGGGCTTCCAGTAAATCCAGCGGCTTCTGAGGCGGCTGACAGTGATAACCTGGTGTCCCTGCTGTTTGAGGAAAGAAAAAATGGATCGGCCGATCATCAGGTCGCCGGAAGGAGTGGGGTGATCCAGGGGTTTGAAAGGGGCGTAAAAGGCTATGCGCATGGGGTAGCGGCCAGTACTGGGATTTGCTGCCTGTAAATCTCTGCCAGCTCCTGAATCAGCAGCCGGTTATTAAAGCTGTCAGTCACCAGTTCACGTCCTGTGCGGATACAGGTTGTCCGGCGCTCGTTATCAGTGAGTATCTTTTGTAAAGCCCGGGCCATGTCCTGCGGATTATCAGGCGTAACCAACAGGCCTGTTCTTCCTGGACGGACAATCTCGGGCAGGGCGGAAACCGTTGTCGCCACAGCAGGCAGTCCCATGGCCAGGCTTTCAACCAGCACATTGGGAATTCCATCCCGGTCACCGTTTTTTGCGATCCGGCAGCCCAGGACAAAGACATCCGCCTGCTCAAACTCCCTGACCACCTGCTCATGGGGCAGGGTGCCGAGCCAGCGGCAATGATCCTGCAACTTCAGTTCAAATATTCGGGCCAGTACTTGTTCGCGCTGATCACCGTCACCAATCAGGGTATAGTTGAAATCAATAGACTTATCACGCAGGATCGCCAAGGCAGCCAGGATGGTGTCAATGCCCTTCTTCGCTGTCAATCGGGCAACGGTGAGGAGGCGGTAGGGCGGCTCTGGTATTCGTCGCGTAATGTTACCGTGAAACAGGCTGAGATCAATGCCGTGATACACACGGTGTACAGGCGTTGCCGTCTGTGGGGCCAAGGTGTTGAGAAATTTTTTATTATACCCTGTGCAGGTGACCATGAACCTGGCTAGATCAATTTTCTCCCGCAGCTGGGCCTGATTCTGGGTGTAGATATCCTTGGCATGACCGGTAAAGCTGAATGGAATGCCGGTCAGGAGACTGCTGAACAGTGCGACCGAGGTTGGAGAATGGGCAAAATGAGCGTGCAGGTGCACGACTTCAGGAGCCTTATGCAGCAGGCTGGCCAGGTAGCAGCCCTGGAGTAGGTGTTTGATGGTGCCCATGCTGCGGGTGCGGGCAAAACGCTCCCCGGATTTTTGCAGTGCAGCACGAAAGCGTCCCGGATGGAGTACCGCCTGCAGGGAGGCAGCCCATAGCAGCCGGTTAAAATCTTCATAGAGTTCTGTGGGCAGGTAATCAACCCGGGCCCTGATGCGCCGGACACTTTCATGGCAAAAGGCTTCACGGGGGTGGCGCATGGAAAAGATGCGGATTGGTATACCCAGTTCTTCAAGCAACAGGATTTCGTTGGAGATAAAGGTCTCTGAGATCCGGGGATATCCCTTAAGAATCATGCCCAGGCAAGGCTGTACACTGTCCATGAGTTATGCTAGTTGACCAGCGTGTGTACGGGCACAATCTGCACTGTGTGCTGCAGTTTGTCACTGCAGTTTCGCAGTGCATCCAGAGTGGCCTGGTAGGGGTGACCGATGGCAATAGCCTGCTGCTGCCGGACGGCCAGGGCTGCAAGTTTATCAAGCTGGATGCAGATTTTGTCCGGATCCTGCACGTTATCAAGAAATATATGGCGCCGGTTGGTTTTTATACCCATTTTCTGCGCTTCATCCATACCTGTTGACTGGGCAGTGGTAAACGAGTCAATAAAGAACATTTTCCTTTTCTGCAACTCGATAAGCACCTTGTGCATGGCCTGGCGGTCTTTAGTGAACTTAGAGCCCATGTGGTTATTGGCACCGATGGCATAGGAAATTAAGGACAGATCCTCCTTCAGGGTGGTGGCCAGTTCATCTGCCGGTGTGGAAAGATACAGGGCTCCGGGGCCGGGATCCCATTTGCTGTCGCTAGCCTCCATGGGCAGGTGCACCATGATGTCGCGGCCCCTCTGGTAGGCGGTTTCTTCCAGTTCTTTGGCAAAGGGTGAATGGGGCAGGAAGGCAAAGCTTAACTGCAGGTCAAGATTCAGAAGAGCATCTCCGATTTTGCGGTGATAGCCCATGTCGTCAATGAGAATAGCCACCCTGGGTTTGTTGGTTTTCCGGGGTGCAGTATCAGAAGTGACGGTTTTATCTGCAGGCGGCAGGATATCTTCAGGGTGATTGGCATCGGGTTCTTCAAAGATGATGGATGCTGCCGGTTCCTCTGCCGTAGTGGTTTCGGATGCAGCAGATTGGGGCTCGGCATCCTCGGGCGTGTCCGGGGAAAACCAGCAGCCGGAAAGCAGCAGAAGAATCAGTAGAGGCGTAAGCAGTCGGAAGTGAGTATGTGGTAAAGAGCAGATCATAAAATTATTTATCCCGGCTCAGCACATAACCGGCCAGTCCTTCCAGCGCAGCCAGGCTGCTGCCGTGTTGGTTGTGGTCAAAAATCGCAAGGCCTGCCAGCCCTTCTGCCGCTTCCTGAGTGGCCCGTTCCCTGGAGAATGCAAAGCTGTCCAGGGAATGCATGAGCTGTTTGGCTATTTTGCAGCCGTCAGCGGGGTTGCCGTTGCCCTGGATACACTTAAGCAGGGTGTTTTTATCCTGTTCTCCGGCCTGGCTTAAG
>CAZQKF010000259.1:0-4137 GCA_964593645.1 uncultured Desulfobulbus sp. | reverse complement strand
TCCAGGTCGTCATTGCTGATCCTTCGTTGACCAGGCCGCTGGAGCGGGCGGAAGCGGCTTGAGCAGCGAAAGGGTGGTCTGTTACATCTCGTTTTTGCAGCTCAAATCATTCCTGCAGCACCGGCGCGGCCTGTACAGGTGGGAGCATCCCGTTTCCCCGGCATTGAAAACAGGTCCGGAGTTTAAGCAGGTTTCTCCCCAGGGCAATCACATCCAAGGAGTCGGTCGGGAGGATACGTGGCACATATTCCAGAAGCCTTGCAGCCTTTTTACAAGGATATGCAGGAGGCTATTCAGTTGTACAGGAAGAGCCGCTTTGATCCATATCGCGACTCTCTGCTTAAGGCCTTTGTCGAAACCATCCATAACGATCACTCCCTGCAGCGGTTCTTTCAGATCTGCGTCACCGTTCCCCTGCTGCTCGCTGAATTCCAGGCCCGTTTTTATCTGTATGATAACGCATCTGAAAATTTTCTTTGTGTGGCCGACAGCGAACATGGACTTGTTACGCCTCCCACCCCGGCCTGTGGTGAATTAAAGGTCGTTCACCGGGCAATTTTCACCCATGACGGCTGGCAGTGTTACCCGCTCTATCCCCGGGAAGGCGCAAGCCAACAGCCTCCAAAGCCCTCCCATGCAGCCCAGAAGCTGTATGATCCGGACCCGTATTTTTCCCAGCACTCCTTACTTGGTATTTTTGCCGTCAATTCGGCCGCGGATATCGGTCAGGAGGACGGCAAGCTGCTGAAGATTCTTACTCGCTGGATGGGGAGCAAACTCAATAAGCGTCTTATCGCAGAGCGGCACCTGGAACATCTCAAGTTTCTCAACTCACTGGGCAGGGATATCGGTCATAACGTGATCGTGCCCAACATGTACCTGAAACACCTGCTGCGCCAGATGGAAAAACAGATCAATGAGCTGCAGCAGGTCATTGAGGAGGCGGAATCCAGCCATGGAACCGGCTTCACCACCCGGCAGCATATCCAGTTTCTGGCCGACTGCCATGCCCGGCGTGAGGCTCTGGCACGCTCGCACCGGGAATTGCTCAAACACCATAATCAGATCACCCTGTTTATTGAGAGCCTGTTTCGGGAGCAGCATTTCAGCCAGGGCCACCTGGTGCTGCAGCCGACCAGCTGTTTTGTGGAACGCGATATTATCCAGCCCCAGCTTGATCTGTATGTGAAGAAACTTGAGCAGCAGGGCGTGCATATTGATAAGCCGCTGAACCTGTATGAACAGAAATTTCCTCTGATGGTGGATGTGGGGCTGCTGTCCCAGGTCTATGCCAACCTGTTTTCCAATGCAGTCAAGTATACCCAGGAGATTGTCGACCACAAGGGGCGTCCGCGCAAGGCCATAGCCTATGGGGCTGAGAAGGTTCCTGATTTTCCCCAGCCCGGCCGCCAGGGGATAAAGTTTAATGTGTTCACCACCGGGCCGCCCCTGAGCGAGGCAGAACGGCAGAGCGTTTTTGACGAGGGAACCCGGGCTGGGAACAGTAAAGGGATTGCCGGAACCGGTCACGGGCTGGATTTTATCCGGCGGGTCATAGAAGTGCACGGCGGGCGGGTCGGCTGCGAATCAAACAGCGAAGGCAATAACTTTTATTTTATCCTGCCCATTTCCCAGGAAAACAAGGGGATAGCGAATACAGCAGATGCAGAGCAAAGATAAGCAAACTATTCCCACCCCTGCCGCCGCCCACAGCCGTAAGGCACCACTGCCCTGGCATCGGCCCAAGGAAGCGGAAGATGATCCTGGGGCATGGGCCAGGGTTCAGGCCATCATGGACAGTCCGGGCTATCTGCAGGCGGATGAAGATGTTGACTTTATCGACAGTTATGAGAACCGCGGCGTTCGACTGCAGATCGACTATCTCAAGCCGGAACTGCAGCTGGAGGAGCAGGGGATTCACCAGACCATTGTTGCCTTTGGTTCAACCCGGATCAAGGAGCCCCAGGCGGTTACGCGGTCCATTGCCGAGCTGGAGAAAAAAATTGCTGCCCATCCGGGCAACGGCCACCTGCAACAGCAGCTTGCCGTTGCAGGTCGGCTGCTGGCCAAGAGCCGTTATTACGAGACTGCGCGGGCCTTTGGTCGGCTGGTGGGTGAAAAGAACAGGGAGGAGGGAGTAAATCCCATCACCCTGGTTACCGGCGGCGGACCTGGAATAATGGAGGCGGCCAACCGGGGGGCCTTTGACGTGGACGCGGCCTCTGTCGGTCTGAACATTACCCTGCCCCATGAACAGTTTCCCAACCCCTATATCAGCCCCAAACTCTGCTTTCGTTTTCATTACTTTGCCGTGCGCAAACTCCATTTTCTGCTGCGGGCAAAAGCGCTTGTTGCCTTTCCGGGCGGCTACGGAACCATTGACGAGTTGTTTGAGGCCCTGACCCTGATCCAGACCAGGAAAATTCATCCTCTGCCGGTGGTACTGGTGGGGCGGGAATTCTGGCAGCAGGCCGTTAATGTCGATTTTCTGGTTGATGAAGGGGTAATTGACCCCGAAGACCGGGACCTGTTCTGGTTTGCAGAAACTGCCGAAGAGATCTGGCAGGGACTGCAGAACTGGTATATGGCTATCGGACAGCCTTTTCCTCCGGATCGGGCCTGAAGGCGGATGAGCAATCTGCTCAGGCAGTACCTGCCCATTGCCCACTGGCTGCCCGGTTACCGCAGGCAATGGCTCCGCTCTGATCTTGCCGCCGGAATCACGGTCTGGGCCGTGCTGGTGCCCGAGGCCCTTGCCTATGCAGGAATTGCCGGAGTTCCGCCACTCATGGGGCTGTATACGGTACCGATTCCGCTTTTTCTCTACATTATGCTGGGAACTTCCCGCCAGATGGTCGTGGGGCCTGATTCGGCCACGGCCCTGCTCTCCGCCGGTGTGGTCGGTTCCATGGCCCTGTCGGCCAGTCCCAACTTTCTGGCCCTGACTTCGGCTCTTGCCCTGCTGGTCGGGGTATTTTTTATGCTGGTGGGGTTGTTCCGGTTGGGTTGGCTGGCCAACCTGGTCTCCAGGCCGGTGATGTCCGGCTTTCTTCAGGGTATTGTGCTGGTGACCATTATCGGTCAGGTCCCCTCCCTGCTTGGCCTTGACCCGCAGCATGGCCGTTTTTTCCATAAGCTGAGCGGATGTGTCGGAGCGCTGCCGGCACTCCACCTCCCGTCCGCCTTGATGGGCGTTACCGGCCTGCTGCTGCTTATTGTCCTGAAAAAAAAAATTCCCCGGCTACCGGCGGCCATGGTTACTGCCGCCCTGGCCGTTGTTACCGTTACCCTGTTTGACTTGGAAAAGTACGGTATCCCGGTGACCGGCAGCCTGTCGACCAAACTGCCGCCCCTGCATCTGCCCGATGTGGCCTTGAAAGAATATCTGCAGCTTATTCCCGGGGCCCTGATTATTGCCCTGCTTGGATATGTGGAATCCCTGGGCGCTGCAGAGGGGGCAAGCTTAAAGGATGATCATGATATTGATCCCAGCCAGGAACTGATTGCCCTTGGTGCCTGCAATATAGGTTCTGCCCTGTCATCGGGTTTTGTCGCCGTGGGCAGCCTGTCCAAGACCTCGGTTGCCCTGGAGTCGGGAGCAAAGAGCCAGCTGGCCTTTCTGGTCAGTGCTATCCTCTCCCTGCTGACCCTGTTGTTTCTCATGCCCCTGCTCCAGAACCTGCCCGTTGCCATTCTTGCCGCCATTGTTATCGAGGCCATGCTCGGGCTGGATCAAAGCGCGATTATCCGTAAGGTGTTTCGGTTCAGTCTGCTGGAGGGGAGTGTAGCTCTGCTGGTCTTTGTTGCAGTTCTGATCTTTGGTGTTATTGAGGGGATCGGCATAGGAGTCGGGCTCTCCATTATCCTGCTGCTTGAACGGGCCAGCCATCCGGGTACGGCCGTCCTCGGCAATATGCCGGGTTCTGATACCTATCGCGATATCCGGCGTCATCCCGAGGCGTTGACGATTCCGGGCCTGCTGATCTTTCGCTTTGATTCCGAGCTTGTCTTTCCCAGTAGCCGTTTTCTGTTGCGTGAAGCACTGCGCAGGGTCAAGTCGGCCGAGACACCTGTACAGGTCTTTGTCATTAATGCGGAAACCATCAATGATATAGATGTCAGCGGGGCAATGCTCCT
>CAZQKF010000258.1:0-4138 GCA_964593645.1 uncultured Desulfobulbus sp. | reverse complement strand
CGCTCCTGTTAACGAACATTGGTTTGCAGTGCAGTTTTTTGGGGCTAAATGAAATTCAGGGGTATTTTCTGGGCGGGACGAAGGATAAAACGCTCTTTGTTTTACCCCTTCGCTAAAACACAGTTAATCCTCCAGGAAATACCCTCTGGCCAACTCGGTGAACTGCTGTACCTGATCCTGCTGCCAACTTTCATTTTTGTTCAGTTCTCCTGCCAGGATACGGGCAACCTCCGGCGCTATTTCAACTGCTGCCCGGGCATCTAAGAACAGGGCCCGCTGTCTTCTTGCCAGAATATCTTCCACTGTACGGGCCATTTCGTAACGGGCCGACCAGATGATTTCAATGGGCGTGTAGGGGAGGTTGGCGTGCAGTTTTCGGCCCAGTTCCGGATGGTCGGAGACTATATCACGCATGTAGTCGGCATCTGAACCGTAGTAATACAGCGGATCATTGTAGTCGACACTGGAAAGCCAGCCATGGATGGGCATGTTTTCGGTGCGGCATTTTTTGTTGTCCAGGCCGCCAACCAATGCGGCTTTGTCCACGGTGTCCTGGGCCATGCGACGATACGTCGTCCATTTGCCTCCGGTTATAGTGACAAGCCCTGAGAGTGAGACCCGCAGATGATGGCTGCGGGATATTTCTTTGGTACTCGTTCCTACGCCGTCATCCTCGGGTGCAGCCAATGGACGCAGTCCTGCAAAAATGGAGAGAATGTCGCTGCGCTGCGGTTCCCGGGTCAGGTATTTTTTGGCGGTGGACAGGATAAACTCGATCTCCTCTTCAAGTGCCCTGGGCTCAAGAGAACAGTCGTCAAGCGGGGTATCTGTGGTACCGACCACCACCCGTTCGTGCCAGGGGACGGCAAAGAGGACCCGTCCGTCTGATGTTCGGGGGATCATGATAGCGGATTTTCCCGCAAGAAATTCCTTGTCTAAAATAATATGAACGCCCTGGCTGGGACGGACAAGGCGCCGTGCATCAGGTTCGTCCATTTGAATTATTTCATCAACAAAGACGCCGGTGGCATTGATAACACTTTTTGCCTGCAGGGTGTAGTTGTCGTTGTTTTCCAGGTCCTGGACCGTGACGCCGCAGATAATACCCTCTTTGTTTTTCAGCAGTCCGGTTACGCGCATATAGTTGATAACCACACCGCCATGTTCGGTACAGGTCTGGGCAATATTGACGGCCAGGCGGGAGTCGTCAAACTGGCCGTCATAGTAGATAACCCCGCCGCGCAATCCCTCGGTCTTGAGATTTGGGATCGCCTCCAGAACTTCCTCTCTGGAAAGGGATTGGGAAGGCCCCAGGCCGAGCTTGCCGGCCATCATATCGTAGACCTTCATGCCCACTGTATAAAAGGGGCCGTCCCACCAGTCGTAGTTGGGGATGATAAATGCCTGATCTTTAACCAGGTGCGAAGCATTGCGACGCAGGAGGCCGCGTTCGTGCAGGGCTTCAAGGACCAGGGAAATATCGCCCTGGGCGAGGTAGCGAACCCCGCCGTGGACCAGCTTGGTAGACCTGCTTGAGGTACCTTTGGCAAAGTCGGATTGCTCCAGCAGCAGAGTACGGTAGCCCCGTGAAGCAGCATCCAGTGCCGTGCCCAGGCCGGTGGCTCCGCCGCCGATAACAATGACATCCCAGGGTGTATCCCCCTGCTGTTGAATGGTTTGCAGCATGCGTCCGCGTTTCATAATGTTTCCTCGCTGGTTATTCTTTTGCTGAAGGTGGCTGATTTTGTCTCGCAGTACCGGTGAGTCGCTGCGGCCGGTCGGTGATGACTCCCATACCGGCTTGAAGCATTGCCTGTGCCTGCTCAATATCGTTGACCGTCCACGGGTTAATCCGGATGTCGGCCTCCTGCAGTTCCCGGATCAGATCAGAATCACAGAGTGCGGCATCGGGATGATAGGCTGCTGGAGAAAGGGCAGAGAGTGTCTTGATGAGACCAGCGGGGTGCCGGTCCTCGGCCAGCATGGCCAGTGCAACAGCCTGATCCAGATGCCTGGCCCGGTACAGGTACTCATAGCGAAATGAGGAAAGCAGGACAAGATCAGTGGTTTTGGTCTGCTTGAGCAGATTAATAATTTTGTCTACAACATGCACGTCGCCTGCTGCTGTGCCGAGATCTTTGATCTCAATATTTACTGGAAATTGATGTTTTCTACAAGAGTTGAGCACCTCCTGGAGCAGAGGAATTTTCTGACCATGCATTTCTGCCAATTCCTGCGGACTGACCTCTCCTGAGGCGATGGTGCCGAAAGGGTCTGCGTCTGCAAACCAGGATCCCGCATCCAGGCTGCGCAGTTCGGCCGTGGAAAAAAGGTCGATTGGCCAGGGTGCTCGATCTTTAAACTCCGGATGGTCGGCAATATCCGTGGTTCGGGTAAGGGTTGGATCGTGATGGATAACCGGCTCACCGTCCCGGCTCAAGCGGACGTCGGTTTCCCAGCAGTCAGCGCCGCATTCTTTTGCCTTGGTCATGGCAAGCAGCGTGTTTTCCGGAGCAATGGAACGGGCGCCGCGATGACCACAGACAAAGCCGCCTGCGGGCAGGTGATCAAAAAACACTTGAGTCCTCTTTTTTGTGGGCCTGTTAAGTTCAGCCGTGCGCAGGCAGGCAGAGTTGATGGCGTATTCTACAAACAGGGAGCAGTTTTTCGGCTCAATGTCCTGCAGACGGCTTCCTGCCAGCCTGCGTATTTTTGAGCTCGTTCCTGTTCCTGCAGTTGCGGGGAAAACCGGTTTTCCAGTTTCCATGCCCTGGAAAACTCGTCGGGTTCCGGGTACAGTCCCGCCTGCAGGCCGGCCAGGTAGGCAGCGCCCAAGGCTGTGGTCTCGAGAATTTGTGGCCTGTCCACCTGGGCGTCAAGAATATCGGCCAGAAACTGCATGGTCCAGTTGGAGGCAACCATGCCGCCGTCGACCCGGAGGATTGTCTTGGTATCGGAAGGCTGCTGCCAGTCTCCGCGCATGGCTTCAACCAGGTCTTTAGTCTGGTAGCATACCGCCTCAAGGGCGGCCTTGGCAAATTCAGCCGGTCCTGTATTACGGGTCAGGCCGAACATGGCTCCCCGGCATTCAGCATCCCAGTAGGGTGCGCCCAGGCCGGTAAATGCGGGTACCAGGTAGACGTGCTGCTGATCATCCGCCATACGGGCAAGCGCTCCTGTTTCTGAGGCGTGGTCAATAATTCCGAGTCCGTCCCGCAGCCATTGCACGGCCGCCCCGGCAATAAAAATTGATCCTTCCAGGGCGTAGGTAATCTCGCCGTTTAACCGGTAGCCGATGGTTGTCAGAAGGCGGTTTGTCGAGCGTACGGCCTGGCTGCCGGTGTTGACAATGGCAAAGCAGCCGGTTCCGTAGGTTGATTTTATGGTGCCGGGCTGAAAACAGGCCTGGCCGATAAGAGCTGCCTGCTGATCCCCGGCAATGCCGGTAATCGGGATTGATGCTCCAAACAGCTCGGGCAGGGTTGTGCCGAAATCAGCCGCACAGTCGCGAATCTCCGGCAGCATGCTTTCCGGGATTCGGAAGAGCTCCAGCAGCTCTTTATCCCAGCAGTTGTCATGAATGTTAAAGAGCAGGGTACGCGAGGCATTGGTTGCGTCGGTGGCATGAACCGCACCGCCGGTGAGTCGCCAGAGCAGAAAACTGTCCACGGTGCCAAAGGCCAGCCGGCCGTCTTCCGCCATTTGCCGGGCTCCTTCCACCTGGTCAAGTATCCAGGCTGCCTTGGTGCCGGAAAAGTAGGGGTCAAGCAGCAGCCCGGTCTTTGCCGTAATGGATTCTTCATGGCCCTGTTCTTTCAGGGCGGCACAGACAGCACTGGTACGCCGGTCCTGCCAGACAATGGCCTTGTAGACAGGCTTGCCTGTCTGTCGATCCCAGATAATGGTAGTCTCGCGCTGGTTGGTGATGCCGATACCGGCAATATCTGCTGCCGTGATTTTTGCCCGGCGTATGGCCTCACAGCAGGTTGTAAGAGTAGACTGCCAGATATCCTCCGGGTCATGTTCCACCCATCCGGAGCGGGGAAAAAACTGTTGAAACTCCTGCTGGGCAAGAGCGATTTTGTCATGATGCCGGTCAAAGAGAATTGCCCGGCTTGAGGTAGTTCCCTGGTCAATG
>CAZQKF010000257.1:0-4139 GCA_964593645.1 uncultured Desulfobulbus sp. | reverse complement strand
CGCTCCCAATGGGGCAAGATATTCCCGGTTATCCCCGAAAAAGGCAAAGCGTCCGCACATGTCAGCTCAACCACCAGTATTATCAGCGGCACGGCAGAGCGCAGGTAACTCTCTCAATGCCTGCTCAATTGGGATCAGGGTTATATCATCAATATACATTCTTTCATCACCGCCATAAAACATGTACAGGGATGCCATGGGATAATCCCGGGCAAAGGATTTTAAGCCCCTGAGCTCTTTGGTTCGAATCTTTGCAGCCCTTTTTACTTCAATTGCCATAAGTCCGGCTTCACCATATAAAACAAAATCAACTTCCCGGCCGTTACTTGTCCGCCAATAAAAGAGCTCATAACCAAGCCTGTACAGATCATTTACAGCCATCAGTTCCTGAAATACCAGTGTTTCCAGAGCCATTCCATCTATTTCCTCAGGGCGATCCAACGGCCCTTTAGGACGAATTGCCCGATACACTCCTGTATCAAAAAAATAAAATTTAGGATGGCTGACCATTCTTCTCTTGGCCCGTTTCGTGAAGACCGGCACGCGGTGAGCCAGCAGCAGATCCTCCAAAATATAAAAATATTGCTCAACCAGCTTCCGAGATGCCCCGCAATCCCTGGCTACCTCGGAGATATTAAGCGTTGATCCTTGAGAAAAACTGGCAGACTCCAGAAAACGGGCAAAAACCTGCAGATTTCTGGTTAATCCCTCCTGCTGCACCTCCTCACGAAGATACGTTTGAATATAACCGGCCAGATAGTCGCCGGGATCCGGTTCCGAATATATTGCCGGAAGATGCCCGAACATGAGCGAGTTTTGCAGAGCAAAATCATGCCCCAGTTCTTCAACGGTCAGGGGATGCATGAACCTGGTCAAGGCTCTGCCGGCAAGCAGGTTAACCCCTTTGGCGCGTAATTTTCTGGCACTTGAACCTGTAAGAATAAAACGAAGATTTTTTTCCTTCTGCTCAATGAGTCGATGCACTTCATTGAGGAGCTCTGGAACACGCTGCACCTCGTCTATAATGATCGGCTCCGAGCAGTCAGGTGGAATCATCTGAACAAGTCGACCTGGTGAAGCTAACAGCATACTGTACAATTCTGATTTAAGCAGATCAATATGCACAGCTTTTGGAAACATCTGCTGCAGCCAGGTTGTTTTACCTGTTGCCCGTGGACCGAACAGAAAAAAGCTTTTTTTCGCTGGGAATTTTATTATTCTGGAATACATAACTCCATTTTACATAGTTTTATGGAGTTATCAAGGCGAAACGTCCATGGTAAGGATATAAGACAAATGTTTTTCTTGATTTTTCCATCATCTGGATACAATATATAGATAATATTCCACTTGTTTCATACAAGTAATCCCTGCATGCAGGGAAATAGCTGGACAGCCGATACACAGTTTGACTTATTTAAACTTCTGTATTTCTGGTTGCTCCCTGGATCACCTTGTCACACGCTGAAAAAGTTTAATCGCAGCTGCGAACTTCTTTTTTTCTCGTTGTGACCACCCATGGCAGAATTCTGTTTTAATTCCTGCCCCCTTGTATACCCTTTGTACAATGCCTGAAAAGTAGCTCAAACGTTATTATACGTGCGGCCATTTTTCCGACATTTCAAATATCTTTTTTATCAAGAGAAGTACCACAACCCATAACCGGGAGTGAAACACATACTCCCATACGGGATTGTTGTTGTTTCGTTCCCTAACAGGAGGAAACAGCAATGGTAAAAACCACAACAACAAATCTATCAAGGAAAGTTGACGAGATCAATGCGCAGCTCCGGGCTTTTGGCCGGGCAGCTGTTCAGGAGATCAAGATGATGCGGGACGGCAAGGTAATTGGCCAGGTTCGGTATGGCTATAAACCGCAGTATGTTTTTGACGCCGTTAACAGCATTTTACTGCCGGAAAACTGGCGGTATGAAGTCGTGAATAAAGAAATCTTTGATAACCAGGTCGTTGCCGAAGTAAAGCTGATCGTTCGGGTAACCGATGAATGGCTTTGCAAGGGATCGCAGACAGGGCAAATGCAGATCATTAAGAAAAATGTCGGTGATGCCATGAAAGGCGCAATCACAGATGCTCTGCAGAAATGTTTTTCCCTGCTCTCGATCGGCAGTGATGCCTATAAAGGTCTGCTCAGGGATGTTTACCACAGCAACATCGTTAATACGCACCCTGCAGCCAACCAGAGGCATTCGTCTCCACAGCCACCTGCACAGACAAAACAGACCGCATCAACGGCCGGCACCTGCAATAAACTCCCAAAAATTGATGGTATCAAGTACCAGCATAGGGACGGAGTCGTTGTGGCGCTCGGCAACTCGTTTGACAAAAAAGAACTGCTGAAATCGGCAGGCTTCAAATGGGATAAGTCAGGAAAGAACTGGTTTAAAGAAATAACGGTTCATTAGCCCCTGATTTTCTCTTCACTTACCACCACACCCAATTGAGGGAGGATATTACAGCATCCCTCAACGGGATCCGTGTGTCCTCCCCTTTATCAATTCAAGGAGGAATACATGGATATCCAAACCACTCTGCTCAAGAGTCTGCGTAAGTTATCACGGCTCCACACCGAAGCAACCCTTGGCGATCGCAGAAATTACCTGGGCGCATCCGATATAGGCTACTGCCCGAGAAAGGTAATTTTAGAGCGCATCCACCCAGGTGAACATGATCTGGCCACCCTTCTCCGTTTTCAGCGGGGACACATGGCCGAAGACATCATTGCCATGGCCTTTTCCGCTGCCGGTTATACCAACTTTGAACGGCAGGTAGAGGTTGCCATTGATGGAGATGTTCCCCTCAAGGCACACATCGATTTTGTCTTCACCTCTGAAACGCATAAGGTCAAATCCATCCTGGAGATCAAGAGCACCAGCCGTATCCCTGACGGGCCGTATGGTTCCTGGGAGTCGCAGCTCTATATCCAGATGGGTGCGCTGGCCGGACAGTATCCTGATTATGTAATCAAGGGTGCCATATTAACGATTGATCTTGCCCATGGCGAGGTGGCGTTTTTTAACGGCTATGAGCCGCAGCAGATGATCTTTGCAGGGCTCTTGGAACGGGCCGATGCTATCTGGTCCGGCTATCAGGCCATTCTTCGCAATGAAGTGATTGAACCTGATACGGAAGTCAGTCCCCTGTGTGGTTACTGCAGCCATATAACCACCTGTCCCCGGTTCGAGGCGGAAGATGTCCCGCAGCTGGCAGGCATTGTAGAGGCGTTACAGAATCTGCAGGCCAGGGATAAAAATCTGAATACAGAGATCAAGGAACTCAAAAGGCATCTTCTGGCCGTGGTTGAACAGATGGGTCCGATTTCATCCGGTGGTTGTCTGCTTAGAAAGGCAACCCGGAGGAGGAAACATCTGAACATGGACCGGCTGGAAGCGTTTCTTGCTGAAAGTGGTTCGATCATTGACGAGTACCAGGAGGAGCGAACGTTCTCCTTTCTGGAGATACGCAAGGCAAAGGCAGCATAAATAACAAATACAAAAGATACCCCAGGGGTAGCCAATTCCCCATGGAGGGGATCTGTGCTGCTCTCCAAGTACTTTCATTCAATGGAGGAACGACATGAACAAGGCAATGGTAATTGGAAATTTAGGCAATGATCCCGAGATCCGCTTTACCCAGAGTGAAATCCCGGTGGCAACGTTTTCTGTTGCAACAACTGAACGCTGGAAAGACGCTGAGGGAAATCGGCAGGAACGCACCGAATGGCATCGTATTGTTGCCTGGCGCGGGCTTGCTGAAGTATGCAGAGAACATCTGCATAAAGGCGACAAGGTCTTTGTTGAGGGAAAATTGCAGACCAGAAAATGGGAAGATCAGGACGGCAACACCCGCTACACCACTGAGATCGTCGCCAGAGATATGGAGATGCTTGGTGGTCGGCAGGAAGGTGCTGGTTCTCAGTCGGAAGGTAATACTGCCGAGCCGCCCATGCCCGATGATGTTCCGTTTTAATCGCTCTTAACCGACTGTATAATTCACCCGGCCAGGGAACCTTTCCCTGGTCAGGGTATTGGTTTCTCTGTCTGAAAGGAGCAAACCAATGTTATTTGTTCAAGATCAGGACGGTCAATACAGTCCTGCCCCGGAAAAACTGGTGCTGACTG
>CAZQKF010000256.1:0-4147 GCA_964593645.1 uncultured Desulfobulbus sp. | reverse complement strand
TATGGAGATAGCGGAAAAAACACCGGATATAGGATGTTATGCCTCTGATCTGGCCCGGTTGCGCATGTCCGGCCTGGTGATAGAGCGCATGCTGTTTCAACTATGGAATGCTGATTCAGCCGATTCTATCGACAAAATCATACAGGGACGGTGTACCCACCCCTGCGCTGGAGTTATTCTGGTTCTGGCCAATCTGGTGAGAAACGATCTAGCCAGCGGATACCGGCTGCAGACAATCCACTGACCTGCCTGCAGGAACTAAACATGCATCTGTTCAGTTCCTGCAAATTCTCCTGCCCCAAAATTATTCCGGATACCAGTCCACCCCGATCCGACGCACTACATTAAAGCCGCCGCTTAATACCATATTGTTGTTTCTGCCAATATGGTTCAAGAAGACCTGCACCTCATACGATCTTGTTCCTGCATCGCAGAGAATAATCATCGTCTTATCCTCGGGAATTTCCTCATATCGTTTTCGCACCTCTGTGTAGGGAACGGCAACCCATTTATCCTTGCCGAATTTTTCCACAAACGGGCCGGCCTCCAGGGGATGGCGGATATCCAGGGCAACCCAGTCGGGCTCCAGGGAGAAATCCTCCATCCAGGCCAGAAAACGATCCATACCAACCTTGTGCAGACGCCCGGCACAGAGATTGTCTGCCACATAGGCGGCTGCATTAATGGAGTCAATGGCTGCGGAAAAAGGCGGCGCATAGGCCATCTCAGCCAGCATGAAGTCTTCTATCACCGCTCCCTTGCTGATCAAGACCGCTGCCGTATCAATACGGGCTGAAATTGAATCGTTCATCAGGCCAAACCCCTGCATGCCCAGAACCCTGCGGCTGCGTTTGTCAAACACCAGCTGAAATACGGCGATGGCCTCTCCAGGAAAAAAATGGGCCCGATCAGAGGGCGCAGTCAGGGCATAATCAGCATCAAACCCTTCGGCAACTGCAGCCTCGTAAGTTATGCCTGTGGCGGCAATACAGCGGTCGAAGGCCTTCATGATAAAGGAACCAACCACTCCGTTAAAAGTGGTGGGAATTCCAGCCATGTTATCCCCGACAATCCGTCCTTCACGGTTGGCCAATGAACCAAGCGGAGCATAGGTTTCCTTACCGGTCACCAGGTTGGTGGTGGCAATGCAGTCACCTGCGGCAAAGATGTCAGGATCTGTGGTCTGCAGCCTGTTATTGACTACAATTCCGCCCCAGGGGGCAACGGCAAGACCGGCATCCTTTGCCAGCTCGCTGCGCGGCCTGACGCCTGCAGCCATAATAACAAGATCTGCTTCAATGGTTCGTTTCGGCGTTTTCACGGCAACGACTTTTCCCTCATCATTACCGACAATCTCGATAGCCCCCTCGCTAGTATACACCGCCACATCTTTTTCCTGCAAATGGGTTTTGAGCATGGCGGCAAACTGCCAGTCAACGATGCGGGGCAGCAGTTGGGGCATGAACTCGATAAGTGCGGTCTCCACTCCCCAGAGATCCGTCAGCGCCTCAGCCATCTCTACACCGATGGCACCACCGCCGATGACCACGGCCTTGCCCACCTGGCCCGTGGAAATTCTCTTCTTAATCTCAATGGCCTTGTGCAGGTTGGCAATAGTAAACACCCCGTCAAGATCAGTACCGCCGATGGGAAGGACAAAGGGCTTTGCACCGGTGGTCAGCATCAGTTTATCATAGGCCAGTTCCTGCTCATCACCGCTGTCAAGATTCTTCACCTTGACTTTTTTGCCCTGCCGGTCAATGGCCAGGGCCCGGGTACGGGTCAGCACATGGACGCCCTTGGCATTTTCAAAAAAATCAACATCACGAACCGTGTGAAAGCTAGTGGAACGTAGTTCGGATTCATCGGAAACATCCCCGCAGACATAGTAGGGAATACCACAGCCGCCATAAGAGATCAGACTGTCCTGATCAACAACAGTGATATCCCAATCCGGCTGCAGCCGTTTTAAATGACAGGCTGCCTTGGGCCCAGCCGCAACTCCGCCGACAATGACAATTTTTTTACTCATGTTTCTCTCCTGAAAAAATTATATAGCTGCAAAATATTTATTTATATATTCTTCATATATGGTCCAGATACTGCTCACCGCTCCATAAGGGCAAGCTTCACGCCCAGGCCGACAAACACAAGTCCGCTCAACTTGGTAAACAAAGTACCCCCGTGCCCGGATTTCTGCAACAATTCGGAAAATTTTGCCGCGTAGACTGCAAGCAGCAGACACCAACAGGTACCGGTTATAACAAACGTGGCCCCCAGCAGAATAAAGGACAGCATGGTGTATGGATAGGCAGAGTCAATGAACTGCGGCAGAAAGGCAAGGAAGAACAGGGCTACTTTCGGGTTAAGCACATTGGTCAAAATACCGGAAAGGTAGATTGATGTTGAGTTAAAGGACAGCTCGTTTTCGCCCTGCCGTGTCCTGGTTTTCTCTGCTGAAAAAAACATTCGAATACCTAAGTACACCAAGTACAGGGCACCGCAGTATTTCACAAACATAAAGGCATTTGCCGAGCTTGCCAGCACCAGGGACAGGCCGGATGCAGCAGCCAGGGTATGGATCATGGAACCACTGGAAATTCCAAGGACGGACAGCACACCGGCACGGGTACCATGGGCCATGCTTCTGCCCAGGATGTACATGGTATCGGTTCCCGGAGTCAGATTAAGAAGGATGCCTGCAGCCAGAAACGACCAGAAATGGATGATGCCGAAGGACTCCATCACAACCTGTCAACACACCTTTCAACTATGCCGATACATACGGACATGCATTTCCTCCAGAGTGACCAGCCCTTCCCCGATAACCGGATCAACGACTTCCAGAAATTCTTCCAGCATTCGCCGGGTATCAATCAATTCAACAATAACCGGCAGGTCTTCCGACAGAGAGAGGATTGAACTGGTTTTAATGCGGGAGTTGGCGCCATATCCCATCATGCCCCGCACTACCGTTGCCCCGGCAATACCGCATTCCCTGGCCTTAATCACAATCCATTCATACAGGTGTTTGCCCTGATGACGATTGCCCTCACCGATGATAATACGCAGCATATATCCTTCTTCAGGCAGTTCCATGATTAACTCCAGAGTGCAGCGGCAATGATTCGTCCAAGCCAGACCATTCCCACGCCGACCACGACCTGGGACACAGCATTTAAAGCTGCAAGATCAAGGCGGCTGTCCCGGATAAGTCCCAGGGTTTCATTGCCGAATGTGGAAAATGTAGTAAAAGCCCCAAGCAGGCCGATAAGGACAAAACTGCGAATTTCCGTGGAAAACAGCGACCGAGTTTCAACCAGCCAGGTCAGCAGACCGATAACCAGGCAGCCGATCATATTGACGGACATGGTGCCGTAGGGAAAGACAATGGAACCGGAACGGGTCTGCACCCAGGAACTGACCAGAAACCGCAGCACCGCACCGACAAACCCGCCGGCACCGATAATAGAGAGTCTAAACAGGGTTTCCATCATCTCTCAATCGTCATTGGTCCATGAATCTGTCAAGCAGGCCGGGCAGGATCTCGTTTACCTGCTCTTCCATGCTCTGCCCCTCCGTCTGCACGAGAAGGTCAGAGATAGCTTGAGCCAGGACATCGTCCTCAAGAACAATCTGCTCACGGGTACCGCTGATGGGAATTTTAAGGGTCTTGCCCTGCAGCAGCGAATATGCCTGGCTGCCGACCAGTTGTTCAGTAATCGGCAGCTCAAGCTGGTAGTCCAGACTCCCGTCAAAGGCCACAGATCCGCTCAGAACAATCCGGGCATCACCAACAAGGAACTGGAGAGGACTGCAGCTAATACGCCCCTTTGCGCCGGTACAGGTTATCTGACTTGCCTGAAGTTGCAGCGTCTTGTCAGTGATGCCTGCCATCTGCAACACCTTCTCCAGTACACCATTTGCGACAAACATCACCTTGCTCACATCAAGGGCCACGCTGAAATCAGCACTCTTGGCCCCCAACGGCCAGGAGAATCTGTCCACCTGGACATTCACCGTCCCAACAGGATACGCCAGTCGGCCGAGTAGTGGATGGATCCGTTGCAGCAGCCCGGCATTCAGCGCCGCACCAAGCTCCACATCGGTGAACACCTGCTCAGGCTCGGGCAGTAGCACCAGGGGG
>CAZQKF010000255.1:0-4156 GCA_964593645.1 uncultured Desulfobulbus sp. | reverse complement strand
AAAATGAAGGGGACAAGCAAGAGCCCGCCCATGATCAGCCCATCTGAAATCTGCTGGTCCTGGATCGGAGCATTCCTGGGGATAGCTGCTGTGGCCGCTATAAACTATAACCTGCTTGCCCAGACAGACCTGCTCATGCTCATAGGATCATTTGGAGCAACAGCGGTCTTGATTTACGGCGCAGTTAAAAGCCCGCTGGCCCAGCCGCGCAACCTTATTGGCGGCCATATTCTGTCTGCAATAATCGGCGTGATCTGCTTTAAACTCTTTGGTTCCCAGATGTGGCTTGCCTGCTCACTTGCTGTTGCCACTGCCATTGCCGTTATGCACGCAACTAAAACTCTGCATCCTCCGGGCGGGGCAACGGCATTAATCGCAGTAACCGGCAGTGATAAAATTCATGCACTGGGCTTCCTCTATGCCGTGATTCCGGTTGGCGCTGGTGTGCTGGTTATGCTGCTGGTGGCCCTTGCAGTTAACAATATACCTGAAAAACGCAGTTATCCTGAATACTGGTGGTAGGCCTGTTTTTTGGATCTCATAATAAACAACCTGCGTATTGCCCTTGAAGAGGACTCCACAGAGTCTTATCTTCAAGCCGCAGGCCGCAAGCTTGCTGCTGACCCGGCTTCTCTCTCCTTAAAAAATATCCTCAGTAAAGAGCTGAACAGCAAAGATTTCGAACAGTTTTTTTATATCCTCACCGTTGTCGTCACTGTTGACGACGACCTGCCTGCTCTAAGCAAATTTACTGCATATACTGAAACGCCGCCTGTTCTTCGAAAAAAGTCAACCTGCAAAGACAGGCCGATCATTGTCGGTTTTGGACCGGCCGGAATGTTTGCCGCCTTAGCCCTCATTGACGCAGGGTATAAACCACGCATTTTTGAGCGCGGTAAACCTATTGACCAGCGAACCGCGGACGTGCAGCGATTTATCAAACAGCGGCAGCTGAATCCTGAATCCAATATCCAGTTCGGCGAGGGCGGGGCCGGGTCGTATTCCGACGGCAAGCTGTTTTCCCGGAGAAACAATAACAGCGGCTTTATTCACCGTGTTCTGCAGACCTTTATCCGGTTTGGAGCACCCAAAGAGATCGAATACATCAGCAAGCCCCATCTCGGTACAGATGTTTTATGTACAATAGTGCGTAATATGCGCAGCTATATCCTGGATCGGGGCGGTGAGATTTTTTACAGCTCCAAAATGACAGATCTGCTGCTCACAGGCCGTACAGCCGTCGGCATCCGAGTAAACAACGAACAGGAATACCCGGCAGAAAACATTTACCTGGCCCTGGGCCACTCTGCCCGGGACACCTTTGGCCTGCTGCAGGACAGGGGTGTGGCCCTGCAGCAGCGTCCGATTTCCGTGGGCGTACGCATCGAACATCCGGCAGCAACCATCAACCTGATGCGTTACGGAAAAAAATATTCACATTATCCCGGCCTGGGCGCGGCAACCTATTCCCTCAACTATACCAACCGGAAGATAAAAAAAGGCGTCTATACCTTCTGCATGTGTCCGGGCGGTGAAATAATCAATGCATCTTCCAGCCGGGGTATGCTGGTTTTAAACGGGATGAGTTACTCGCGCAGATCCTCGCCATGGTCCAATGCAGCACTTGCTGTCAGCTGCCATATCACGGATTACGAATCAGATGATCCCCTGGCCGGAATCGCCTTTCAGCAAGATATCGAACGAAAATCATTTCAAGCCGGCGGCGGCAACTGGGCCGTACCGGCCCAGAACCTGATGGACTTTCTGAACAACACAAGCTCTACCGACATTCACAGCAACTCATACAGGATGGGCTCGGTGGCTGCAGAGATGCAGGATATTCTCCCGAAATTCACAGTTAAACTGCTCAAAGAGGCCTTTAAACAGTGGAGCAGCCAGGTACCGTTATTCATCGCCCATAACGCCGTGGTCATGGCCGCAGAAACCCGCACATCCTCACCGGTCCGCATTCTCCGTAATGCACAGTTTGAATCCATAAATACAAAAAACCTCTTTCCCATCGGCGAAGGATCAGGATATACAGGAGGCATTACAAGCTCGGCTGCTGATGGGCTGCGGGGCATTACAATGCGGCTGAACAGAAAATAACTCCTGGCTGGACTTTTTTATACTACCTGGATTAGATGAAAAAAGAAGTTTACTGCACCTGTTTTTTTACTTTCTTTAAGCGGCGATAGCGATACCGGAAACCTATACAACTGAGGACAACCCCACCGCCGATTACTACGTACCGGGCCGCAGCCACATCAATACTCTTCAGGGCAATCAGAATCAGCAGCACCCCCATGGCAATCAGCAGCCAGTCGGTTGCAACGGCAAAGATGTAGCCGATCTTACGGCCTGTTTCCTGGATCATACCCATCAGGTTTTCTCCACGGTATAGACCATATCACCGGCCTGTAGAGTTTTGTTGAGGATCTGACCGTCATTGATCAGAACCACCCGGTCCATGCGCACGGCAATATCCAGGGCAACAATAAAGCTGAACTGTTGGCCGGAGTCCATCTGCTCCAGACGTAACCTTACGTCCTTATAGCCCTTTCAACAGTCGCCGCGATAATCAAGCAACTCTTTTTGATCTGCCATGATGATCTCCATATTATTATGGTGGAGTGTACAGGTTTTTCTGTGGTATACTTACATAAACCTACTCCAAGGAGGACTGTTATGACCCAGAAAAAAGATACCTGTCAAGTCTGCGGCAAGTCTGCCCCGTCGCTTACTCCATGCAAGAGCTGCGGCAGAAACTACTGTCCCAAATGCCAGAGCCCATCAACCAGTCAGAATTTCTGCAAAGAATGCGTTGCCATGGAGGGCATTGTCAGCAAGAAGTAGCGACTCAGAGACTCTTTCGGATAACGATTGTGGAAATGGAATTCTGCGGAGATCCGTCCACAATTTTATCTGAATAGCTCAGGTAAATCAGGACATTTCGCTTTTTGTCAAAAAAGCGCACCACCTGCAGTTTTTTAAAGAGCAGGGAGGTGGACTTACGAAAGACCCGTTTGCCGTCCCATTTCCCGCTGACCACTTCCGGCGGCAGGGTAATCTCATTGGTTTGCCTGCAGGAGAGCGAGGCCTCGGCCCGATCCTCGGCCACGCCCATGGCCCCCTTGATGCCGCCGGTCTTGGCCCGGCTCACGTAACATGTTGCCCCGGGTATATCCGGGTCGTCAAAGGCCTCGATTACTATTTTATCATTTGCCCCCAACATTTTAAAGGTGGTACTGACCTTACCGATTTCTTCCGCCTGCACTGTTCCGGCAGCCATAAACATAAAAATTGCCAGGATGGCAGAGCCAACGCATATTATTTTTTTGACGGTTTTCTGCATTCCAACTCCAGGGCTGATGTTTACGGTGTACAAAAAATTAATGTTGAACACTGTCAATACTTATGGCGCGGCATCGTAGGTCGGCGGTGAGCCTGCAAACCCCGACACAACATCTTTGCATAAAAAAGAACCGGGTAACCTCGTCTATCTCCCCACACACATCCTGTTCAGGGCACTGAGCAGGGCCTTAATGGAGGAGATGATAATATCCGTATCCACGCCGGCACCCCACCAGCCCTCACCTTTGGAATCAATTACCTCGATATAGCTGACCGCTCTTGACGAAGAGCCCTTGGTCAGGGCATGTTCGTGATAGGCATGCAGGGTGAATTCCAGTCCGGCATCTTTTTTCAACGCCGTACAAAAGGCATCAAGAGGGCCGTTGCCTCCGGCCTCAAGAACCTGCTCCTTGCCGTCAACATAGACAATGGCCTCCACATCGGCTGTAGACAGATCTTCAGCCCGGTCAATATGGCGTTTGAGCACATTAAAAGTCTTGAGCTGGTAACAGCCTGCAGCCAGCAGGTATTCCCGCTCAAAGGCGTCATACACAGCAGACGAGGGCAGCTCATTCTCAGCCTTATCCGTCTCCTGCTGAATAATGCGACCAAATCCCGGCCGCATCTCTCTGGGCAGTTTATAGCCGAATTCCCGATCCATTATATAGGCGGCTCCGCCCTTGCCGGATTGGCTGTTGATACGGATAATCGACTCATAGGACCTTCCCACATCTTCGGGATCAATGGGCAGATAGGGTACAGCCCACTGGCCGCTGCCATCATGCTGCACTGCATCCATGCC
>CAZQKF010000254.1:0-4166 GCA_964593645.1 uncultured Desulfobulbus sp. | reverse complement strand
ATGTATTGCGTGACATGCGGGATCCGGCCGGCGGCTTTTATTCGGCCGAAGATGCGGACAGTGATGATCCATATACACCTGGCGAGCACGGTGAAGGTGCCTGTTATTTGTGGACGGAAGAAGATATTGTGAAGACGGTTGGTGCAGCAGATGCCAATATCTTCAACTTCTGCTACGGGGTGGAGTTTGACGGTAATGCCCTGTCTGATCCACAGGAAGAATTCACCGGTCGCAATATTTTTTTCCGAAAACAGACCACAGTCGAGGCTGCTGCTCATTTTAAAACGGATTCTGAGCACATTAAAGCAGCCCTTGACCGGGCCGCCCGGAAACTGTTTGCCAAACGTCGGCAGCGTACCCGTCCCCATCTGGACGACAAGGTGCTGACAGCCTGGAACGGCCTGATGATCGGTGCCCTGGCCCGGGGCGGCGTTATTCTTGACAATCCTGAATTCATCCGGGCAGCTGTCCGGGCTGCCTCGTTTATTCGGGAAAGACTTTATGATCCCAAAACAAAAAAACTGCAGCGCCGCTACCGGCAGGGAGATTCCGGGCTTGGTGGGCAGCTTGATGATTATACCTTTGTAACGGCCGGATTGCTTGAGCTGTACCAGGTGGTGCAGGAGCCCGAATGGCTGCAATGGGCCATGGATTTGACGGACTCACAGCTTGAGCTGTTCTGGGATAAAAAAGGCGGTGGATTTTTTGACAGCCTGCAGGATCCCAGCATTGTAGTGCGGATGAAGGGCGATTATGACGGGGCCGAACCTGCAGCCAACTCCATTGCTGCGGAAAATCTTGTCAGGTTGGGCCGGTTAACGGATAAGAGCGACTGGCTGGAACTGGCCGAGAAAACCATCAACAGTTTCAGCTCCCAGATCAACAACTATCCCCAGGCCCTGGTCCTGATGCTCAGCGTGCGTCAGGAACTGGCAGCGAAACCGCGCCAGGTTGTTATTGCCGGCAGGCGCGGGGCAGGGGATACCAGGGCCATGACAGCCGAAGTTTTTCGCAGTTACGATCCGGGCCGGATGCTGCTGTTGGCCGATGGTGCGGAAAACCAGCAGTTTCTGGGACGCTTCCTACCCTTTATCCGCACGGCAGCCATGCAGGACAACAAGGCCACCGCCTATGTGTGCAAGGATTTTACCTGTCAGTTGCCCGTGACCACGGTGGAAGAGTTGCGGAAGGCATTGGCTGGGAAACAAGGGGTGTTGCCGGAGGGATAACATCGCCGTGATGGGGTAATGACATTGTATAGGAGGTGGCACCATGCAATTTTATGCGGAAGTTTCGGCGGGGATCAGCGATGGTATCCCTGGAGTTGTGCGCAGGCTCGCCACCAACCTGCAAGAGTTAAATTTTATTACAGACAGCCGTCGGACAGGCCGTCTTCCAGGACGTGTTTAACATCGTAGATTACTGCGAGTTGGCGGCACATTTTGTGGAAATCCTCTTTGCCAAACTCCTGGAACTCCTGGTGGGCTACGGCCAGCACCACGGCGTCATAGTGGTTGACCGGCAGGTTTTCTATCATGGTTACCCCGTACATCTGCTCTGCTTCCTGCGGGTTGGCCCAGGGGTCGTGTACCTCGATGTTGGCACCGTACGAGGACAGCTCGTCAATGATGTCGGTTACCCGGGTGTTACGCAGGTCAGGGCAGTTTTCCTTAAAGGTCAACCCCAAGATGAGGATGTTGGCATCGGCCACGTGGATGCGTTTTTTCAGCATCAGCTTGACGATTTGTGAGGCAATATAGCGGCCCATGTCGTCGTTGAGGCGCCGACCGGCCAGGATCATCTCCGGGTGGTAGCCCACTTCCTGAGCCTTGTGGGTAAGGTAGTATGGATCAACGCCGATACAGTGACCGCCCACAAGACCGGGACGGAAGGGCAGGAAATTCCATTTAGTGCCTGCCGCCTTAAGCACTTCCAGGGTGTCGATGTTCAGCTTATTGAAGATCAGGGCCAGCTCGTTGATGAGGGCAATATTGACATCACGCTGGGTATTTTCAATGACCTTGGCCGCCTCGGCCACCTTGATGCAGCTGGCCTTGAAGGTGCCTGCCGTGATAATGGTTGCGTACAGGTCGTTGACAAAGTCGGCAATCTCGGGCGTGGAACCGGAGGTTACCTTGACGATTGTGGGCAGCCGGTGTTCATGGTCGCCGGGATTGATCCGCTCCGGGCTGTAGCCGGCAAAGAAATCCGTGTTAAAGACCATCCCTGAGACCTTTTCTAAGATTGGAATACATATCTCTTCGGTCGCACCGGGGTAGACGGTTGATTCATAGATAACCACATCACCCGGTTTTAAGGCCTGGCCCACGGTGTTCGAGGCGCCTTCCAGGGGACGAAGATCAGGCCGTTTATTGGCATCAATGGGGGTAGGCACGGCCACGATAAAGACGTTGCACTCTTTCAGATCGTCAATGGAACTGGTGAACCGCAGATTTTTTGCTCCTGCCAGCTCTTGCTTGCTAACCTCCAGGGTAACGTCTTCACCTGTCTGCAGTTGGCTGATTCGTTGCTCTTTCAGGTCAAATCCGGTGGTGGGTAGTTTTTTGCTGAACTCTACGGCCAGGGGCAGGCCAACGTATCCCAGGCCGATGATGGCCACTTTGGTTGATGCAATGTCAGGCATGGTAAAGGTATCAGGTATCAGGTTTCAGGTATCAGCGTACAGTATCTCGTTCCCATGCTCCTGCGTGGGAATGCATAGTTATACGCCCCGTGTGATGTTCGGCCAGATCTGAGTGTGCAGCTGCAACTGCAGTCTGACCGGGAGCTGTTCGTCAAGAATCAGCTGGGCCAATAGATCTGGTGCCAGCGCATCTGTTACCGGCGAAAAGAGGACCGGCATCATTTCCGTCAGCTGGTATGTGCTGAGCATATCTTTTGCCCAGGTAAAGTCGCGTACCGAGCTGAGCACAAATTTTATTTCATCGCGGCTGCCCATGGATCGACGGGCCTGGAGGATTTTCAGATTGTTCCACTCGTTTTTTTCTTCCATGCCGGATCCCGGACATTTCAGATCAAGGATTATATGCACATCCAAGGGGACCTTGTCTATGGCCAGGCTGCCGCTGGTCTCCAGCAGCACTGTGCGGTTGTCTGCCGCTAACTGCTCCATCAACGGGTAGACCATAGGTTGCAGCAGTGGTTCGCCGCCGGTGATCTCCACCATAACCCCGGGAAAATCTTCCAGCCATGTCGATATTTCCGTGATGGTCGTCTCTGTACCCGGTTCATCCCAGGTATAACGTGAATCGCAGTATGAACAACGCAGGTTGCAGCCGCTGAGCCGGATAAAGGCGCAGGGCAGTCCGGCCCGTGTGGATTCTCCCTGAATGGAGTAAAACAGTTCAGAGACCCGCAGCCGGTCAGTCACCGTAATATATCACTCCGCTGGAATCGGTTTCCCGCACCTGGACTGAATAGAGTTTATATCGCTCTGTCTGGAGTTCATCTTTCAGCTCACTGAAGATAAACATGGCAATATGCTCTGAGGACGGATTCTGGTCAATAAAGGCCGGGTGTTCATTTAAATCCCGGTGATCCAAATCGTCGACAACCCGGTTGACATGTGTCTTCAGCACCTTGAAATCAATGCCCATACCCAGCTTGTCCAGTGCATTGGCCCGTACCTGCACCTTGACCTTCCAGTTATGGCCGTGCGGATTTTCGCAGTTACCGGGATAGTCACGCAGGTGGTGGCCTCCGGAAAAATGAGTTTTTATAAATATATCAATCATGGTGTATCCTTTCAGTATATGAAGTTAATGTCGTTGCAGTCACGCTTTTCCAAAACCTGCTTGCATCCCGTCTCGGGATAATGGTAAACAGACAGATTACATGTCAAATTTATACATACGACTATATAATTAATCTACTGTAGCACATTTTACCGTATTTACCAGCGCCTGGGAGAAAATTTATGGCTGTTGTTATCCCGTTCCGGGGGGTGCGTTATAACCCGGAAAAAATTGAACATTTAGAAGATGTCGTCACTCCGCCCTATGATGTGATCAGTGCCCGGGCCGGTGCTGCGATGGAGGATAAGAATCCTTACTCCATGATCAACCTGGATCTGCGTAACACCTCCCAGGATGAGACCGAAGATGACGGCCGCTACCAGCGGGCTCGGCAGCGATTTGACTCCTGGC
>CAZQKF010000253.1:0-4188 GCA_964593645.1 uncultured Desulfobulbus sp. | reverse complement strand
CCTCGCCGGTGGCCATGACCACGGGAATACCCAGCACCTCGTTACAGTAGGCCACACCCTGAAGCAGGCCCAGCCACATATTGGGCGACAGTGCGCCAAAGGACATGGAGCCGATTACAAAGGGAAAAATCTCGCGGGTGGGCGGGATCCACTCACCTGCTGCCTGGCGGCGGAGAAATTCTTCGGGCGGCAGGACACGGCCTAAAATGGTGTTGGTGGAAAATTCATGCCGACCCGCATCCAGAGCAGGATCAGTCAGCATGGAAATTCTGCCGAACGATATCCGGTCTAAAATGGTCTTACCCGGGGCATTGCGGCGACCACCTCGTTTCCAGGCATCACCCTTCTGGTTCATGTGAAACTGGGAGCGATGCTCGTTGGGATTTGGCTCCGGACCGATCGCCTCGTTGGGGCAGACCGAAGAGCACATGCCGCAACCGATGCACATCTTGTCAATGGCCGTATGCTGGCGGATACCGACAAAATGGCGGTACTCGTTACCCCGTTTTTTCTTCAGGACATCAAGCTTGGGCAACCGCTGCCTGCGGTAGGTCAGATAAATTGCCTGCTTGGGACAGACTGCCGTGCATTGCCCGCACAGGGTACAACGATCCTCCCGGTGCTTGATGATCCAGGGCAGATCGCTGTAGGTTAAGCTGCTTGGCTTAGTGTAAACTGATCGAACTGAGACCATATCAGAAGTTCCTTTCGCTCTGGTGAAATAATAACTGTGTGTTCGCGCATGGGCTGGAAGTCAAGGGACGGATCACGATCCGGAACCAGGGCTTCAACACCGCACATCTCCGAGGCAATGGCCCAGACACCGGGCCGTCCGCCAACGGTTGCCGGCCGCATTTTTTTGGGATCCATGACCAGCAGACAGGTTTCATCGGGCAGGGTGCCGATGACCGCATTGGGGCCGTCAATGATCAGACGACGGCATGCAGTACGCAATCCTTTGAGGAAATCGCCCTGGGGATGGATGTCCAACTCCTCTGTTTTCAAGGGGCTGATCACATGTTTATACGCCTCAAGCGGCAGGCCGAGTTTTTTGATCACATAGTGAAGAATATGGGTGAACACCTCGGAATCCGACTGATAGCCGGTATAGCCGGGGATATTTTTGCCGATCAGCCACTCTTTAATGGGCACAAAGGCAGTATTCTCACCATTGGTCATGGTACCGATGCCCTGGATAAAGAAGGGATGGCAGGCATAGAGGTTAATGCCGTAGTTTGTGTTCTGGCGTCCCTGGGCCATAACCACCCGGGCCTTGATCCGGCCGTCGTTTAAGCCGAGTGCGTTGCCCACATCAAGGGGCCAGCCCACTTCCTTGATCATCACCACGTCAGACCAGAAGGAAAACACGGTCAGATCGTTGCCGTGCTCCTCGCCGTCTTTACGCAGGAACAGGCGGGTCTGCATCAGCCTGTCTTCAAGCTCAGCCTCAGTCAGACCGGCCGGTTTTTTATAGACCCGGACAATGTACTGAAACCGGTCTTTGGCCTCAATGAGATCTGCATTCACTTCAAACTCGTGATCATATTTCTGTTCGAAACCACGGGCCTCCATGTGCTGATGCAGCCGCTTAAAGGCCTCTTCGGTATGGGCAATACCGGAGAGAATGACATGATTGTCTTTTTTATACTTGAAATCTTCAAAACTGACACCGCGCAGCAGCAGGCCGAGACCGCTGCCGTCATACCCTTCCTGCATGGCCTCCATGGCCGTCAGGACCTCATACGGAGAAAAGGGCGTATCTGCGGTTTTCAGGGCTAAACGACACATAAATGACTCCCGGAAATTCGATACACTGTTGTGTACTTCTCTAAATAAATGAAACGCAAACACCGTAGGGAAGATGAATCAAGGTGCAGGCGGACAAACAAAAACGATTACTGAAAAAGCCCTGTTCTGTCAAGAACAAAGCTTGCAACCGGCCCGATTTATCCGCTGCAGGCCGGTGAAAAAAATGGCGTTGCCTAAAAAAAGGCAACGCCATGAATACTTGCGGGGTAGAACAAAAACGTATTGCCTACTTGGTCAGTACCTTGCTGATGTCTTTGGCCTTGTTGACCTTATCCTGCACCGCAGTTACCTCGCGGACACCGGGAATATTTTTCTTAATGTCCAGACCGGCCTCTTCCACGCCGTCAATGCCGCGTTTAAACGAGCCGATGGCCTTACCCAGACCGGAGCCGATCTCAGGCAGCTTTTTGCCGCCGAAGATGAGAAAGGCAATGCCTAAGATAACAACGAGTTCAGGGGTTCCCAGTCCAAACATAATTTCACCGAAGGTTGAGTGTTATTAAAGGAGAATGGAGAGCAAAGAAAATTCAAGCTGAAAGCAGCATCCAAAAACTATCTATTTTCAACGTGCAACGCTCAACTGTCCTTGGAGTTTTCCTCTTCAATATTCTTGGTCTCATCTTCCTTCTTGGTGGCATCCTTAAAGTTGCGGATTCCCTTGCCGATTCCGGAACCAATTTCAGGCAGTTTGCCTGCACCAAAGATGATTACAATAATAACCAGGATAATAACCAGTTCAGGCATTCCAAGTCCGAACATTTTGTCACCTCATCTATAGATTGCTGCGGCCCGGAAAAGCCGCTGTCTGCAGCCCGGCCTTCCCTTACCTGCGTATTGATAATCACGGCCCTGTCAAGCGCTTCAACTTACACAGGCCGATATACAACATGCTACCATAGCACCGGCCCCTGCTCCCTGTCAATAGCCTTGGTTTTGGCAAAACAGCCTGCTGATCAATCAGCGCATCTGCCGGACAGCCTTCCCCATCCTGGCCATTTCCGAAAGAATGGCCTGCTCATCAAGGGTGGTCAGCTGCCGATCACGCATCACAACCCGTCCGTTAATCACGGAATGGACCACATCACTGCCCCGGGCCGCGTACACCAGGTGAGAGATAGGATTATAGACCGGGGTAAGATGAGGCTGATCCATATCCAGCACAATCAGATCCGCCTTTTTGCCGACCTCCAGGCTGCCGATCTGCTCGCCTGCTCCCAATGCTGCAGCCCCGCCCATGGTTGCCGCATGCAAAGTCGCTGCAGCGTTCATGGCCGTGGGATCCATGCGGGCCACCTTGTGCACCTTGGCGACGGTGTCCATCTCGCCGAACATATCCACATCGTTATTGGAGGCGCTGCCGTCGGTGCCGATCCCCACTGAAATACCGGCCTCAAGCATCTTGACCACCGGGGCCGTGCCCGAGGCCAGTTTCATATTGGATTCCTGGCAATGGCAGACCTTGACCTTTCTCTCTGCCAGCAGTGCAATCTCTTTATCATCAATCATCACACAGTGCGCAGCCGCCACCCGTTCATTGAGCAGTCCCAGGTTCTCCAGATGGTGCACCGGGGACAGGTCATACCGCTGTCTGCAGGTATCCACCTCATCCTGATTTTCCGACAGATGGATATGATACAACGTGTTCTTTTCTTCGGCCAATGCGCCCAGACGCTGCAGCAGATCAGGAGAGCAGGTGTACACGGCATGGGGATTGACCGTTATGGTCAGCAGCGGGTTATCTGCATAGGTGTCAAACAAATCACGACTATAGGCAAAACCGTTTTCAAGCTCACCGTAATTGGGTGAGGGAAAGTCATACAGTACTTCACCCAGCCAAGCCCGCATACCGGATTCAGCTGCGGCCCGGGCCACATCGCCTGCAAACAGATACATATCGTTAAACGAGGTGGTGCCGGATCTGATCATCTCGCAGATGGACAGCAGGGTGGACTGGTATACCATGTCCGGCGTCAGCTTCTGCTCCACCGGAAAAATATGTTCCTGCAGCCACTGCATGAGCGGCAGATCATCGGCCAGGCCCCGAAAACAGGACATGGCGGCATGGGTGTGGGTGTTAACCAGCCCGGGCATGATCAGGCCGCGTGGCGTGGCAAGGTGCTCTGCCTGCGGATATTGTGTATGCAGATCCGGGCCGATTTCGACTATACGGTCCTCTGCAACGGCCACCGAGATGTTTTCTTGAACAGGCTGGTCAGCTGCAGTCACAAGATAGCGGCCCGAGACAACCAAGGTAACGTCAGGATTCATTCAGAGCTCCCGTATCACTTCAAAAATAAGTTCCTGCAGCCGCGGCTCAGCCCTGCCCGCGGCCTGGACAATATCTTCCAGCAAAATAGGCTCAAAATTATCCGGATCATT
>CAZQKF010000252.1:0-4192 GCA_964593645.1 uncultured Desulfobulbus sp. | reverse complement strand
TGCAGACTGAATGGTGATACCACGTTCCTTCTCAAGTTCCATGGAATCCATAGTGGCACCGACACCGTCTTTACCGCGAACTTCATGAATCGCATGAATACGGTCGGTATAGTACAGAATACGCTCGGTAAGCGTTGTCTTGCCCGAATCAATATGGGCACTGATTCCAATATTACGTACTTTGGTCAAATCTTTGTTCATCACTCTTCCTCAATGACTGCTGCCCGGCCGCTGAGACTTCGATTGCGGCCAATGATACAATCAACTGCCTGCATAGACAGAGATAAATAAAAAAGGAGTCACAGTAAGCTCTGCAACCCCTTGAAATACATCAGGTGTGCCTGAAGGCATCACATAATAATCAAAGCGCTCTACACAATAAAACAAGGAGTTAAATAAATTTTCTCCCGGAAAAAAGAGAATTATATACAACATACATCGCCCATACGCAAGCATAAAACATGGCCGGGGAGAGAAAAGAACATCCATTTTCTCAATTTTGACCAGCTGCACATACAATCTCTATCCATACGCAGGCCACATTTGCTTGCGTCCATTTTGTAAAACGAATATACCACCTTCCAGTTACCAGGCGTTGCCGATTAACTATTGCCTGCCCGCTCTGCCGGCAGGCATTACAAAGAGCGTATTGCATGAAACCCATCAAAGATCTCCCCGCCCAAACCAGACAACAGATTCACTATGTGCTGACCGACATTGATGACACGTTGACCCTGAACGGCAAACTTCCGGCAATTGCCTATACTGCCATGGAGCGCCTGCAGCTGGCAGGAATAAAAGTCATCCCCATTACCGGCAGACCGGCAGGCTGGTGCGATCATATTGCCCGGATGTGGCCTGTGGATGGACTGGTCGGTGAAAACGGAGCCTTTTACTTCTCGTACGACAGTACCGCAAAACAGATGATTCGCCGTTTCCAGCGCAGCACGGAACAACGCAAAGAGGATCAAATACGACTCGCGGCACTACAGGAACAGATTTTACGCGAGGTACCGGGCTGCGGCCTGTCTGTTGATCAACCGTACCGCATGGCTGACCTGGCTATTGATTTCTGTGAAGATGTTCCGCGCTTACCTCCGGATAAGATCAAAAAAATTATTGCAATTTTTGAAGCGGCCGGGGCTGTAGCCAAAATCAGCTCCATTCACGTGAACGGCTGGTTTGGTGATTATAATAAACTCTCTATGACCAAACTGTTTTTCTCGGAAATTATGCAGGTGGATCTTGAGAGCCAACAAAAGGAAACAATCCTGTTTTCAGGAGATTCACCCAACGATGCCCCTATGTTTTCCTTTTTTCCCCAAAGTGTCGGAGTCGCCAACATCCTTGAGTTTGCCGATGACCTGCCGCATAAACCGACCTGGATCACAGAGCACAAAGGCGGGTACGGTTTTGCCGAAATGGCAGACGTACTGTTGGAGAACAACAGTTCTACAGGATATTAGTCTAACGTATCCTGGTAAATAGCCCGACGGGTCTTTTCATCAAAGATGTGCAGCTGTGCAAGGTTGAAGGCAATCTCGATAGTATCACCGCTTCGTATCATACTGCGACCCTCACATTTGCCGACAAAGGTAACGCCCTGCACCTCTACATGGATATGATTTTCGTTGCCCAGCGGCTCTACAACTTTGACCTGACCGGGAAATATCCATTGGGCTGGTACGGTATTATCGGGCCCGGCAACGGTAATCTCTTCCGTTCTCAACCCCATCAGCACCTCCTGGTTCTCTGCAAGCTCGGCAGCAGGATTCTGAGGAATTGGAATGTGCAGCCCACCCGCAAACTTGAGAAACCAGCCTTGATCACCCTTTTGCACCCTGCAGGGTAAAAGGTTCATCGGCGGAGTACCTATAAACCCGGCCACAAAGCTGTTTACCGGTGTTAAAAACAGTTCAATCGGTGTGCCGACCTGTTCTATACACCCGTCTTTGAGCACCACAATTCTATCGGCCAGCGTCATTGCCTCCACTTGATCATGGGTCACATACACCATGGTGGACTGCACCCGCTGGTGGAGCATCTTTATTTCCGCCCTCATCTGGATACGCAGTTTTGCATCCAGGTTGGATAACGGCTCATCAAAGAGAAATATCGACGGTTTCCTGACCATGGCCCTGCCCATGGCCACCCGCTGACGCTGACCGCCGGAGAGCTCATGCGGTCTTCTCCGGATCAACTCCTCAAGGCCGAGTATTTCCGCAACTTCCTGTACCCGCTGCTCAATTTCATTCTTTGGGGTCTTGCGCTGCTTCAGGCCGAATGCCATATTGTCATACACATTCATGTGAGGATAGAGGGCATAATTCTGAAACACCATGGCCAGACCACGATCCTTGGGTGCCACATCGTTGACCACCTTTCCACCAATGGTTATTGTCCCTTCGCTGATCTCTTCCAGCCCTGCAATCATCCGCAGCAGCGTTGATTTCCCACATCCTGACGGTCCCACCAGAACCAGAAATTCTTTATCCCGGACTGTCAGGTCGACGCCATGAACGACTTCCGTCCTGCCATATCTTTTAATAACATTGTTAAACTGCAGTTCTGCCATGGTGTCCGACACCCTTTCTTTAATTTTTTTGTTATCTTTTCCCATCGGTCAACAGGTTACAAAAGACAATAAACATTCCGATAGTACAACACTTTTTTTTAGAACAATTAATACCTTGACTCTCTCTCCATTACCTACTATTTCCAAGAATAAGCAGCCTGCTGTCAGGTGCGCTCATTAATCACTCTGTCCGCAGGTTTTTTTGTTAACTGTTCCATGTAAAAAAGGGGGAGCATTATGAGATTTAACCGTTTTCTTGTCGCGGCCGCTGTCAGCCTGTGCCTGGCATTTCCCGCAGCTGTCTGTGCAAAGCCGATCACGATTAACTGGTGGCATGCCATGCGCAGTGCCCGAGGCAAAGTCGTTGACGAGATGATCAAACAGTTCAATGAATCGCAATCCGAGTACGTGGTTGTCGGCACCAACAAGGGCAACTATGACGAAGTACTGAATGCCGGAGTGGCCGCATTCCGCGCCAAAAAACAGCCACATATCCTCCAGGTTTTTGAGGTCGGCACCCAGACCATGATGATGTCAGGCGCGGTCTACCCGGTCCATAAACTGATGGCGGATACCGGTTACAAGATTGACTGGTCTGATTACCTTCAGGCTGTTCTCTCCTACTATATGGATGCAGACGGCAACCTGATGTCCATGCCGTTTAACTCTTCAACTCCCATCATGTATTACAATGTCTCCATGTTTGAAAAGGCCGGGATCGTGCCACTTTCAAAGACAAAACCAATTACGTGGGACGAACTTGGTGAAATAACTAAAAAAATTGTCGACAAGGGTATTGCACCTGCTGGAATGGTAACGGCCTGGCAGTCCTGGATTCAGATTGAAAACTACAGCGCCATTCATAATGTTGCCTTTGCCAGCAAGGCAAACGGCTATGAAGGACTGGACTGTAAACTGCTGATCAACAACCCCCTGGTGACCAAGCATATCGAACAACTCAACACCTGGGCCAAAGACAAACGATTCATGTATGGCGGCCAGAAATACCAGGGCCCCAAGTCTGAATTCATTGCCCAGAATGCCGCGGTGTATATGGACTCGGTCAGTGGAATTGCCAAACTCAAAAAGGCAAACCTGGAATTCAAATGGGACGCAGCTCCGCTGCCGGTTGAAGCCTCCATGAAAAACCCGCAGAACAGCATCATTGGTGGAGCCTCACTCTGGGTGCTCAAGGGCCACAGCAAAGAAGAGTATAAAGGAGTTGCCGCATTCCTTAACTTTCTCTCCAGCCCGGAGATGCAGAGTTACTGGCATAAGGAAACAGGCTATTTCCCCATTACCATGACTGCCTATAACAAGCTGAAAGCCGAGGGATATTACAAAGAAAATCCGCTGCAGACCGTTGGCATTGACCAGCTCAACCGGGCAAAACCGACCAAGATTTCCCGTGGCCTGCGCCTGGGATACTTTGTTCAGATTCGAAACATCATCAATGAAGAACTTGAACTGGTCTGGAACGGCAAGAAGACTGCCAAAGAAGCCCTGGACAACGCCGTTGAACGCGGTAACATCCAGTTGAGAACCTTTGAAAAAACCTACAAAAAATAATCCCATATACCCATACCGTATGCAAGAAGCCTCTCCCACCGGGAGAGG
>CAZQKF010000251.1:0-4207 GCA_964593645.1 uncultured Desulfobulbus sp. | reverse complement strand
GATAATTTTTCAAAAATTTGAACGGGTGGCCACTGATATTCCGGGTACCGGGCTGGGACTTGCCATTGCCGAACAGACTGTTGCACTTCACCACGGTGATATTTCAGTTAAAGACAACCCTGCCGGGGGCGCTGTTTTTGAGATTCACCTGCCCCGAGAATCTCAAAAAACAAAAGATGCCCGGCAGCGGAAATGTTCGGTAACGGAAAAACTACTCAGCTGAGACTCTGATTACCCGATCATGCTGATTTTATTAAAAAACCAGCATGGCGTGTAGGGCGCCATGGACTCGCGGCGAGTGTAGCTAAGCGCAAAGCTGGTACTGAAGCTGACAAATCTTCCCTGGGGTTTTGCTGGTTTTGTGTTCCTGTGCCCGTCTGTTCATGATGACCTGTAACATGCCTGTACTCCTCGAATTCAACAACTGAGTACACCTCATCACTGCTGTCTTTCCATACATCATATAGATTTTCGCTAGTTCCCGAGGCCATGGCAGACCAGGATTTACTGTCATAGTGAATAATCGTCCCCTTACCATCCCGACGGCAAACACTTTATTTTCACTGTATTCCCCTACATCATTGAGCAGTTCTGTCGTTCCTGCTGCCCCAGATGCCGATCAAATAATAAGTTGTCCCGGACGCCATCACTCCCCATGTTGAATCGTTATAGTGTTTGGCATCCTGTATGAAATGATAAGAAAAGACCGGCAATACTATTTTTTTTTCTTTTCATACTACCCATAGAGGGAGTACAAATGGGAGACAAGGAGAGAAAAGATGCATTGTATATGCAAGAATAGCACGTTGTTTTCAAAATGGTAAAAGGATCTTAAAGCGGTATGGCGCAAGTTCCCGGAAAAAGGGTAGAATCGTTTTGGAGTCGTTCCGTGCATCCTCCGTTTTCCGCCAAAACACAGGTGCCGATGCCGGGAGAGTTGATTGTGCGCCGTCAGCATCTCCTGGCTGATATTACCGAATACCTGGAGCGTGGATTTCTCTGGATAAACGGTCCCCCAGGTGCCGGAAAAACCGTGCTCACCGCAGCGTTTTCTGCCCAGAGTACTCTGCCCACGGCATGGTATGAACTTGATCAGCTTGATACGGAACCGGTTTCTTTTTTTGCTACTTTTCCGCTGGCGTTTGCCTCTCTGCTGTCGGATTTTTCCTCTGCTGTTGCCTCGCTGCCGCATCTGGTCCCCGAAGACATGCTCGCGTTGCCGGTTTTTGCCAGAAAATTTTATCGAAGACTCTTTGCAATGCTCCCGGACAGTTGGCTGCTCATCCTGGACAACCTCCAGGAAATTCCTGAGGATTCCCCGCTTATTGAACTGCTTGTTCTCTGTCTCCAGGAGATACCGGTTTCCTGTCGAGTTATCCTGATCAGTCGCTCTCCGCCTTCTCCGGCTTTCGCCCATCTGAAAACAGACGGTCTGCTGCAGGTTGCCGATCAGGAAATGCTTCGCTTTACAGACAGGGAGATTGGAGAGGTAATGACCCTGCACGGGATGACCGGAGAGCAGCAAAACTGCATTGATTATCTGCAGCAGGTTACAGCGGGTTGGGCTGCCGGACTTACTCTGCTGCTGAAAGAACAGAACCGCGGGAGTTGCGGTCGTGATGACGTTCAGGGGTATAATTACCAGGAACTCTTTGATTATTTTGCCGGGGTTGTGTTTTCACGATTTACGGATGTTGAAAAGGAGTTTTTGTTGGCTGCGGCATTTTTGCCGGAGGTTCAAATTGAGATTCTGGATCAGGTTATTGGCAACACTTCGAGCAGAAGTTTTTTTGTCGAACTGAGCAGGATGAATTTTTTTATCTCGGCGCTTTACCCGCACGGTGAGGTTTTTCTTCTCCATCCTCTGTTCAAAGTTTTTCTTCAAAAAAAGGCGCAGGATGTTCTGGATTCGTTGCTCTTGAGTACAATCCAGAAGAAATCAGCGCAGCTGCTGGCTGCTGAAGATCGGATCGGTGACGCCGTGGAGTTGCTGAACCTGGCCGGTATCTGGCCCAAAAGCGTAGAACTTATACAGAACAATGGCCTGAGAATGCTCAGGCAGGGCCGGTTTAAAACGTTGCTTCGATGGCAGGAGAGCCTGCCGCCGGATATCGTCGGCAACAATCCATGGCTGCTCTTTTTTTTCGGGCATGCGACAACACCTTTTAATCCACCTGCAGCTATTGGGATTCTTACTAAAAGTTTTCAGTTGTTTCGAGATCAGGGCAATATTGATGGAACTCTATTGGCCTGCTCTGCGCTGACAAATTCAATAATCAACAATCTTTCTGAATTGCATGCTCTGGATCCATGGCTTGATTACATGGAGCAATACCTTGATCCGAAGACCTTTCATGCTGATGCTTCTTTTGAACAGATTACTATTGTCAATGCACTGTTTAGGGGCATGGTTCTGCGGCGTCCTGATCATCCTGATCTCGAGGCCTGGATGGAGCATGTACTCAATTACGGGGAGCTCCCGCCGGCACTGATTACCCATTATTTATGGACTGGTCGATTCATTGAAGCCCGGTCGGCACTTGACCGCATATATGCACGCCAGGATAAGATTGGTTCTAAACTCCAGCTGTCTGCTATTAAGGCGATGGAGGTTCAGTATTATCTCATTATGGGCGAGGTGGAAAAGTGTGATCAGGCAATTGGGGAATCATTATATATGATTGAGGAAACCGGTATTCGGGTTTGGGAAGTACATTTCCTGATTCTGGGTGCCGGTTGTTCCCTGAACTGCGGTCGGCACAAAAAGGCGGTCCGTTACCTGCAGGCTGTTGAAAAAAAAATTGATCAGGCAAGGCTCCTTGAGTGGAGCTATTATCATCTGGTAAAAGTACTTGAAGCTCTGCTTGCCGCTGACCTGGTTGCTGCTGATCGGCACCAACAGTCGGCAGTGGACATGGCTTTTGAAATAGGGATGCCCTCCTATACGACGTGGTGCTGGTATGGTGCGGCCCTGGTTGCTGTTTTTCAGGGCAATTTCAGGACATCCTTATCAAGATTTGAGAAAGTTTTTCAGCTGGCCTCTTCTCCGGGAAATCCGTGGTTTACCTGCCAGGCCCATCTCGGTCTTGCCTATATGTATCTCTGTGCAGGTCATCGCCGACAGGCTGCAGAGCAGCTTGCGCAGGGGTTCTCTCTGGCTCGACGTCATAACTATCTGACTTTTTTCTTCTTTATTCCAAAGATGATGGATTCTCTGGCTATATTGGCCTTAGAGGAGGAGATTGAACCGGAATATACCTGTCGCCTTATTACACGTTGGCAATTGAGCCCATCCAACCCGCCTCTGCATCTTGAGAATTGGCCCTGGCCCCTGAAAATATTTACGTTGGGCAGGTTTTCAGTAGTTGGTCAAGGCAAATCACTTGATCAGAGTTCCTGGAAGAAAAATAAACCGGTTTTGCTCCTGAAAATATTGATTGCCCTGGGGGGACGGCAGGTGAGTAAAAGGAGGATTGCAGATATCCTGTGGCCGGATAGTAACGGTGATGAACAGATGGCTGCCTTGAAAATAACCCTGCATAGATTACGGCAGCTGCTTGGAGTGAAGGGAGCTGTTGTGCAGACAGCAAAAGATCTTACGTTGAACTCCCGTGTCTGCTGGGTGGACTGCTGGCAGTTTGAGCGGCTGGCCAACATGGAGTTGGCAGAGGTTGAACAGGATGCAGGCAGCAGGAAAAAAAGACTGCGAAAAGCTCTTGCCCTGTATCACGGTGATTTTCTTCCTGTCTGTCAGGAAGAATCCTGGAGCTTTGCCTATAGCGATTTGCTGAAGAATTTGTACCACCGTCTAAAAACAGAGTACCGGTGATTCAAGGCAGTTAGCACTAAGGTCTTCCAGTCATGACTGAAAAAAATATGGACCCTGGAAAACTGCAGCTACCGTACTTGTTTTCCAGGGTTATGAGTAACAGGTCAAAGTCATCCTCTGCCCACCCAAAAAAGGTTAAATTCAGAGTTCAGGTCATAGGTAAATTTCTGGCGACTGTGTATAAATTTCCTGTACCCGACGTTGTCACGGTCCCCCCGTCCCAACCTGGATTTTCATAAGCGGAACCGAATCCTCGTAATAATACCATATGCTGCCCGAAGGGGTCGGCTCGGGCAGTAGATCGGCGATCAGGTCAAATGCACTGATGGAGGAGACATTGGAGGCAAGACATTGGGGCGGTTCGATTTCCCTGGTACC
>CAZQKF010000250.1:0-4217 GCA_964593645.1 uncultured Desulfobulbus sp. | reverse complement strand
GCCGGTATCATCTTCATCTGACCCCAGAAAAGTGTTGTCCAGCCGCTTTCCAGTCGAATTTAGCCTGCTGATAAAAGTATCATATCCGCCACTGAAAGAACTTGCACCATTACCCCAGGGATCACTGCTTTTGCCTGTCACATATATATTGGACGCACTGTCCAGACCGATGCTGTAGGCAAAATCCGGTCCAAGACTGTTTCCCATGAATGTATTCCATCTTCTGGTACCGCTGGTATCCAACTGCACCACGTACGCGTCAGTATTGTACTGGCCGGAATGGGGAGAAATCGGCGTTCCCCAGGAATCTTCACTTTCTCCACAGACATGAATTCTCGAGTTGTCTGCGTACATATCATAAACTGTTTCATATTCATCTGAACCAAAAAACGTATTCCACTGGCGAATGCCGGATGTCTTAAATTCTGCGACAAAGCCGTCTCTGTTTCCTGAATATGATGCAATCGGTGTTCCCCAGGTCGAACCGGTTTCTCCGGCCACATAAAACTTGTCTGCCGAGACTGCTGTTATGGCCTTGCAGTTGGAAAAAGAAGGTGAACCAATAAAAGTATTCCACTGGAGTACGCCTGAGCCGTTAAGCTTTGCAATAAATCCATCCTGGTAAGGATTGCCGTGGGCGGTAAGCGGTGTTTCCCACGATTGTTCGCTTTGACCTGCAACATAAATATTGCCATTGGGATCAACAGTTAGTGTTTCCCCGAAGTCACGGTCCACACCCCCTAAAAAGGTGTTCCACTGTAATGCTCCGGAGGCGTCAAGTTTTGCAGCAAAGGCATCACTCTTGGGACTATCATTGGAATGAGCACGTTTTGGTGTTCCCCAGCCGGCATTGCTATAGCCTGTTACATAGATATTACCATTGTTGTCAATTGTAATATCTGTGGCTTTATCCATGTTGCTGGAGCCGAGGAAGGTATTCCACTGGAGCACGCCGTCTGGGTTCAATTTTATCACAAAAGCATCTGTCATGCCTGACCAGGGACGAATTGGATTGCCCCATGTATTGTAGCTCCAACCGGCAATAAAAATATTACCTTGGGCATCACGGGTTACAGCAATGCTTTCATCAGCGGATGTGCCGCCCATGAAAGTGTTCCATTGGAGTTCATCTGCCCTTGCTTGACCATGTAAGTGCAGGTAAACCATTGAAAAAAGCAGGACAGCAAGCAGTATCTTGACGACAAATTGTCCTGGAATAACCGCGGTATTGTCAGCACTGGCTGTCATCCTTTTTTTTGTGAACAGGTTAAGATGATCCCATGGTTCAGTCAGGAAGTTTGGGCTGTTTGGAGTTTGTTGTGATCCGTTCTTTTGTTGTTCCATAATGCCCTCTTCTTTGATTGGATTCTTTCCCGAAATGATGGTTGGTCTCTCCTGGCTAGGACGGTTTTTCATATATGAGAAATCGTCTTGGGCGAAGAAACGGATTTATTTTTTTAAGATTAGCAGAGCGGAGGGTACATATTAGGTACAAAAGGAGAAAAAATCGGGAATTTAATTTTTTGTTTCCAACAAGGTGGACTTTTCTAGGAATATGTGAAAATGAAATAAAAAAGAGGGTCAGAGTAAAATTAAGAGTAGAGGCAGTAGCTTGGGCTGAGTTCAGTGACCCAGAACAAACACTACATCAAGACTTCCTGTTTCAGATAATTCCTTAACAGAGTCGCCAGCAGGTAGCACCAGGCGATGGCCAGGACGATGGATCCATAGGTGAGGATGAAGGTACTCTGGGTCCATTTGCCCAGGTGAGCCCATATTATGGGGTAAAAAAAGATGTGCAGACAGTACAGGGACAGGGCATTGCCGGCCATGAAGGTGACGAGTCGGTTGGGTCGTATTGCCGGGTGCAGTGCAAGAACTGCGACCGCTGCAATGCCGAAGACAAGGGATGGTCTTGTATACGGGGGCAGGGCAAAACCCTGCTGGATGAAGTAGATGTCTTTTACGGCGTAGTTCCATTCCAGCAGGGCAAAGCCGATACAGGCACTGATTGCTATCCAGAAGATCTTTGTTCGCTGCATCTGCACAGCTTCGCTGTTACGGACAAACAGCATCGCGGCAAACGGGTAGGGCAGGAAGTTTAAAGGGCTCCAGTATGCACTGATCGGGAAAAACCCTGTTTGTCTGGTCAGTTCCGGCAAGATTGTCAGCAGAAGTACAGAGAGTCCAAAACCTGCCCATAGCCATTGATTTTTGAACCGGGCAATGCAGAACGTCAGCAGCAGACAGATCATCAGGCAGACAAAGAAATAGTAGATTGTACTGCCTGCCTGCAGCACAGTCAGAACAAAATAGCCTATAGATTTTGGGATAAGATAGGCTAGTCCCTTGTAGCCGTTGTTAAAGAGGATAAAGCTGGTTGTCCAGAAGGTGAGCAGAATGAATAAGCGCTGCAGACGCTTCCGGAGGAGCGCACCGCCTGCGCCCTGCAGGGCAAAGAGATAGGATGAGATGAAAATAAAGGCCGGAACCGCCAGCATGAACAGGTGAAAGTTGACAAAATCCGACAGGGTGAAGACATGCTCACGGTACTGTGGTGAGAAGATGAGCGAACGGCCGCCCCCGCCCATGTGCCAGCTGACGACAAAAACGGACATGATCGACCGCAAATATTGGAACCCCTCAATCCGCTCGGTCATAAGGGGTGCTTTATTGCGCGTCCGGCCCTGCCTGGATAAGTAGGGATACCGAAAACATCATTTCATACACCAGTCATAGGCGTTTCTGAACATCTGCATCCAAGGTGAGACCTGCAGGTTATTCATGTCCCGGGGCAGCCAGTGACATTGCCAGGGCAGGAAGGCGCGTTCCGGGTGGGGCATCATGGCCAGATGGCGGCCGTCGGGCGAGCAGAGCCCGGCAAAGCCGTCCGGCGAGCCATTGGGGTTAAAGGGATATTGTTCCGTGGTCTGACCGCTGTCATTCACATAGGTGAGCGGCACCAGATTCTGGCCGACAATCTTGCTCCGTACTTCCGCATCCGGGAAATGCAGTTTACCCTCGCCATGATCCACATGAATGCCGAACACCAACTCGGACATGCCCTTGAGCATTATGGCAGGGCTATCCTGCACCTTGACCGTTGTCCAGCGTGATTCAAAGCGACCGGAACTGTTATGAATAAAGCGGGGCTGCTCCTCTGCCGCCAATCCCTGCCAAGGCACCCAGCCCAACAAACCAAACAGCTGGCAGCCGTTGCAGATACCCAGGGTAAAGGTGTCGGGCCGGTTATAAAACTCGTCAAACATCTCCTTGAGCCGTCCATTAAACAAAATAGTTGCAGCCCAGCCCTTGGCTGATTCCGGGACGTCGGCATAGGAGAACCCGCCCACTGCGGCAATGCCCCGGAAATCATCCAGGGTGACCCGGCCTGCCAGCAGATCGGTCATGGTGATATCCCAGGGCTCAAAACCAGCGGCAAAAAAGGCGGAAGTCATCTCCCGATCAGAGTTGGAGCCTTCATCCCGGAGGATGGCCACTCGTGGTTTCTCTGCCGTGACAAGCAGGGAGGCGGGTGTCGGTTCCGGGGTAAACGGCACCTGATACGTCGGGCCGGTACGGTCATAGATATTTTCCTTTTCCTCATCAGCACAGGCCGGGTTCATCTGCAGCCGCTCCAGCTGATAGCTGGTCTCTTCCCATTCCTGGCGCAGAACCCGCATGTCTTCGGCAAGTACCTGGCTGCCGTTGTACTGAATATGGATTTGCTTATCTTCTGTACTGGTTCCCAGGAGCTGGCTCGGCACTTTGGCTTCACTCAGAATCTGGTTGATTGCGTCTAAATTATCCTGACTGCACTCAATCACCAGGCCAAGCTCTTCGGAAAAGAGTGCGGACGGGGCATCACCTTCTCCCTGCAGACCGAGATCCAGGCCGCAGTTACCGGCAAAGGCCATCTCCAACAGAGTGACAACCAGGCCGCCGTCGCTGCGATCATGTCCGGCCAGGATCAGATTTTTATCGATCAGTTCCTGAACCGCTGCAAAGGCCCGCCGAACTAAATCCGGATCCTCCATATCCGGGCTCTCATTACCTAACTTACCAAGAACCTGGGCCAAGGCCGTGCCGCCTAAGCGTGCTTTTCCCGGAGCAAGATCAATGAGCAGCAGTACAGAACCGGGCTGCTTGATATCCGGGGTAATAACCTTGCTGATATCGGTCACGGCCGCGTAGGCGGAGATAACCAGTTCGCGGGG
>CAZQKF010000249.1:0-4219 GCA_964593645.1 uncultured Desulfobulbus sp. | reverse complement strand
ACATTATCACGGTACAGCCATCCGCTGCGGCCTGTTTCATCCTGAACCAGGATATAATTTCCGTGGGTCTTTTGCGGCCTGATCATTCTACCTGCTTTGATGGCTCCTGTTGAAGCGGCTTGGGGAAAGGGGGAAATAAGAAGTCTGGCTTCCGTACCGATCACTACGCCGTCATTCCATGACTGATAGCGCAGCAGGGCAGGGGGCAGGGTGATCAGGATCATCAGCAGGGAACCAATGCTCAGCAGCCGAATCAGTCCGGTCGGGATAGCCCAGGGCAGATTTGCAGCCAATGCAGTCAGCGCCAGCAGGAGAAAGCCCATGCCAGCCCACAGGAGCCACTGGTCTGCTTCAAGGAGATTAGCAACTCGTTCATACAGGGGCCTGTCTACCTGATACAGTCCTGCATCTTTTCGAACCTGTTCCAGGTTTGCCTCAATATCAGCATTGCCGGGATCTAATCGGAGCGCCCGTTCATAGGTAACCACTGCCTGCCCAACCTTACCAAGAGTGGTGTAGCAGTTGGCCAGGTTATAGAGCAAAGGGGCTGAAATGCCATTGTCGCTAGCAATCTGCAGGTAGGTGTTAACTGCTTCCCGGCAGTTGCCGCGAATTGCTGCCTGGTTTGCCTGTTCAAACTGCGTCGCTGGATCGGAGGCCGTCGCATGCCCAACAGCAGCAGGCAGGAGCAGCAAACAGCAGAGAAGTAGAATCGTCTTGTTGATCATGATGATTTCAGCTCCTTTGTGAGGATGTTCAACATATTTTCCATTTCCTGCCGGTCAGGTGGAGCTCCCGAATATCCTGCCTGTTCCAGACGGGTGAACAGTGCAAGTAGCGGGGAGTCGGCAGATAGTCGTTGCTGCAGATCAGACAGGGTGATAGCCAGCGGTTCTTTACTCCATTGCAGACCATAATGTTCCTGAATTGCAGTTCGACAATGCGTAACAAAAATGTCTGGACGTGCAGCTGAGGTTGCCTCGTTCATCTGCTGTAAGTGGCGGTTGAGTTGATCACTCACTTGTTTCTGCAGGATAATTTCTGGATTGTCGGCAAGTTTTTTTCTTCGGAGAAAAAGCAGCAATGCCGCAATCAGACAGAGTAAGGAAAACGCCATAAGACTAATAAACCAACTTTTTTGGTATAAGGGCTTGATAGTCGTAACTAAAGTACCAGGATCCGTATGGAGCGGGGCAAGATTGTCAGACTTGGGAGGCGCATCAGCAGGTGAAGGCAGCTGCTCGGCAGGGGCAGACTGAGGTACGGCGGCAGTCACTCCTGCAGAGCTCTCCAACTGTATGGTTATGGGGTCGCTCTTGATCGTGACATACTCTTTCGCATAAGGATCAAAGTAGGAAAATTGAACAGCCGGGATATCTTTCAGATCCGGCAATGTCGGGACAACGGCCTGCTCAAAGGTTTTGGTTCCGTTACCAGGACTGTGCTCAGCAAAATTTTCCGTGGCGGGATATGTTTTCCATCCCTTGGTTGCTGTGAGTGTTGGGGATTGAACCAAATCAAAATTTCCAGTTCCAGATACTGCCATTTTCAGGGTAATGGGATCGCCGATCTTCCCTTTGACGGGCTGGGCAGCTACTGCCAGACTGAAGGTACCAATGGCCCCGTTAAAACCCTCCGGCCGTCCTGCAGTCGGTAGATCCTTAACCGTAATGGATTTTTCCGGGCTGGCAACTTTCACCTCCCGCCGGGAGTAGCTGGAAAAAAAGTCGTCAAAAAAAGGATCGTTTGAAAACAACGAACCAAATTGCCCACCTGACCTTCCTCTGTTTGAGCGTACCAGCAGCGAGGCATCCATCTCAACTTCAAGAGCTGCGGTTCCTTCTTTGACCGCAGACAGCATGCCCTGCCAGGTGAGTAAGGTATAGGCCGTGCCGTTGACCATGGTTTCCGTCTGTTGCGGTTTGTCGTCGATGGAGTGGAGAATGAAATTTTCTCCGATAAAGCGGGGCGAGGATTTGAGTGTTACCCGCATCCCCTGCCTGAAATAGGCCTTGATCGTAAAGGGAACCAATTGGCCGGAGTAGATGGTGTCTTGAGCCGGATCAATCCGCATGAATCCTATTTTATCGGCTTCTCCGGAACGTAGTCGTGCAGACGGCCCACTGCTGCCGGGAGGCTGTACCGCTTGTCTTCCCGCAGGTGGGGCATTCGTCGCAGTTGACGGCAGCACCGTGCAGGATACCGGCTGGGTTGTGTACACCTTTCCGTCCACGGTAACCTTAACCGAGGCAATGGTATAATTCCCGGGTTGTTCAGCCTGAACCATAAAGGAATAGGCGATGGAGGAAGAGCTTTTGCCGTTAATCCACTGCATCTGGCTGCTCTGGCCCTGGTAGACAAACTGCAGTCCGTCTGCTTTGGGCATTTCCGGTTTGCCTGCCCGGGAACCATTGATGGTGAGCGTAAAGAGTACTGCCTGGTCAACCGGAAACTTTGTGCTGTTGAGTTCAGCTGTTACAGAAACATCTCCGGCCCCGGCCATACTCGCGGCCTGCATGGGCAGCAGGAGTGCAACTATCGGTATAATCAGGCAATACAAAAAAAATCTGTTGGTTGTGTCGTGTTTCATTACCAGTCCCTTGTGCTGTCTTTCATGGCCCCGGTACCCTGGGGGATAAAATTCAACTCACGCTGCTCACCTTTTAAGCTGTTGAGCAGATTTTTTGCCTCTTCTTCGGTCATCTTTCCCTGCAGTCTGCGCTGCATATCCTGTTTGCTCATCTCGCCGTTTTTCCTGCCGGCTGTCTTATCTTTTGTCTGCTGCGAATCCTGTCCCGCAGCCGTGTTTTGTTGTTTCTGGTCTTTCTTGTCAGGTTTGTCCTGATCTTTACTGGAGCTGTTTGACTGTTTTTTGTCTTTTTTCCCGTCCTTATTCTGATCCTGCTGGGATTTGTTCTGCTTGCCGTGTTTTTTTTTGTTCTCTTGGTTTTGCTCGCTCTGCTGCTGCCCCTTATCGGACTTGTTATCCTTAGACGACTGTTTATTCTGATCACCCTGCTGTTTTTTGTCCTGATTTTTCTTCTGCTTATTTTTTTTGTCCTGTTTCTTTTTGTTCTTGTCTTTATTTTTTTTGTCGTTTTTTTTCTGATTTTTTTGTTCCTGCTTCTGTTGCTGCTGCAGCTGTTCCAGAAGTTTTTTTACCTTGTCGTGATTGTGCACGGCCTCGGCATCTTCAGACTGCAGGGCCAGGGAAGCTTGGTAGGACTCCAGAGCCTGCTGCCAGAGTTTAATCGTGTGTTCCGGGTCAGTTTTTTTTGTTGCCTTTCCCATGAAGTACTGGGCATTGCCCCGGTTATAATAACTCTTTGCCTGTAGAGTAAGATCATTGGTTTTCAGGGTTTCATTGAACTGGTTTACAGCCTGTTCGTACTTTTTGTTTTGGTACTCTGCATCGCCAAGATTAAAGTGCAGCACCGGGTTCTGTGGATCTTTCTGCAAGGCCTGTTGGTAATGCCGGACAGCCTGTTCATACTCTCCTGCCTTAAAAAAATCTTCACCAACTGATGCACTGGTAGGCGCAGAGCGAAAGAGTACTGTCAATAGCAGTATTCCGAGAACTACTGCCTGTTGTTTTTTTCGACGGTTTGCTGTTTTTACAAAGGGTAGGCGCAGTAGCCAGGAGCTTTTACGGCCGGTGATCAGGAAGTCTGAGCACAGCAGCACTATTGCAAGTCCCAAAGCCCATGGAAATCGTTCAATGGGCACTTTTCTCTTGCGCTGGCCATGTTCTTCTTTAGGAACCAGAGACAGTTTTTTCCGGTAAATGGTGTCAAACCCCTGCCCCATGGTGCCCAGAGGAGCATACAGACCTCCTGTTATTGCGGCAATCTCGTTCAGGGCTTTTTCATCAAGCTTTGATGTAACAAAATTTCCTGCCTTGTCCTGGATAAATGTCTGGGACTGTTTGCCCGGAACAGGTATCAGCTCACCCTCAGGTGTGCCGACGCCGATGGTATAAATGGCCATCTTGTTTTTTTTTGCCTCCTCAGCGGCCTTGAGCGCATCATCGCTTAAGTCTTCACCATCAGTGACCAGGACAAAGATTTTATGGTTTGCCTCATTGGCAAGTGTGGTGTCTGCCTCGCGAATGGCGGCACCAATGTCAGTGCCTCCCTTGGGGATGGTATTGATGTCCAGGGCATCAAGAGAGGCATTAAAGGCATCATAGTCAGTGGTAAGCGGGCACATGAGAAAAGAT
>CAZQKF010000248.1:0-4232 GCA_964593645.1 uncultured Desulfobulbus sp. | reverse complement strand
GTTGTTCTGGCCATGATATTCTTTAATTTTTATCCCATTACCGCCATCATGATCATCCTGCTGGCCTTTTTAAATGATATCCCGATCATGGCCATTGCCTACGACAATACCGGTCTTGAGCAGGAACCGGTGCGCTGGAATATGCATCAGGTAATCATGGTGGCAACAGCCATGGGCATTGTCGGGGTTGTGGGCAGTTTCGGCATGCTCCTGCTGGCCATTGACTGGCTCCACCTTGATGTCAGCCAGATCCAGACCTATGTTTTTTTAAAAATGGCAGTTGCCGGCCACCTGGTCCTGTTTGTGGCTCGCAGCAGGGAACATTTCTGGCGCCGCCCATGGCCTGCACCGATTATGATCTGGTCTGCAGTCATCACCAAGGCAGCGGCGACACTGATGGCGGCCTACGGTTTTGGTTTTATAACACCAATTTCCTGGCCCGAGATCGGCCTGATCTGGCTGTATTCAATCTTATCGGCAGTGATCACAGATCTTGTCAAGGTGCAGGTATATCATCACCTCCAAAATCGGTTGCCCGGACAGCGCAAATTTCTCCACAAGGTGCGCAGATCATTCAGTCCAAAAAACTTCAGGGCCAGGCAACAGAGCTGAACGGTCTGCAGTACGGAGAAACCTTTATTCAGTAAAATATAAAAGTCCCACGGCGTATGGAGCCGACTGCAATGAAACAGGAAAATCGGAGTTTTCCTGTTTCATTGCAGTCGGCTTTTTTTGTTCAACGTCTGGGATAAAACAATACTTTTTTATTGACATATACACAATATATCCTTACCGTGTTTTCTATCAAGATATATTACCATTTAATATTTTTTAAAAATAATGAATGGCCAGCTGTCGCACAGCCACAATAATTAGATGAAATCACTCCATATTATCTGGCAGCCAATAAACCGGCACCTTCAGCTCTTTTGCAGACAACAAAACGTATCCAAAACCGAGGTGTAACGCAATGAAAGCAACAATCATGACCGACGGCATTTACCGTCTGGGCGTCAACCTGGAAAATGATCTCCTTTTTGAAGGCATGTGGCCCATGCCTGACGGCATTTCCATCAACTCGTATGTTGTTCAGGGCGAAAAGACGGCAATCATTGACCTGACCGAAGATGTCGGGGACAAGCCGGTTCAGTTTGAGGAGGAGATGGCTTCCATTCCCCTGCAGGCTGAAGATATGGATTACCTGATCATCAATCACATGGAACCGGACCACACCAGTTGGCTGCCCGCCTTTTACAGGAAAAACCCGAACATCCATATTTACATAAGTACGAAAGGGGCGGCAGTGCTCAAGGCCTTCTGCGGTATTGACAAAAATGTCCACACCGTGAAAACCGGGGACACCCTTGATCTCGGTGGGGGAAAGACCCTTGTTTTTTACGAGGCCCCGAACCTGCACTGGCCGGAAACGATCTTTACCTATGAACAGTCATCAGGAATTTTATTTACCTGTGACGCCTTTGGTTCCTACGGCGCCATCAATGATGTTATTTTTGATGATCAGCTCTCCTCGGAGCAGCATAATTTTTTCATGCGCGAGGCACTGCGCTATTATTCCAATATCGTGGGCAGTTTTTCCATGTTCGTCAACAAGGCCATTACGCTGGTCCAGGACCTGGATATACGGATGGTGGCCCCGTCCCATGGTATTGTCTGGCGTGAAAATCCCAGAGAGATTATCGAAGCCTATGCCCGCTTTGCCGGCTATATGAACGGTCCGGCAGAACCTGAGATCACCGTTATCTGGTCGAGCATGTACGGCAACACCGGCCAGGTTGTCAACAGCATGGTCCAGGGTGTACGTGCCGAAGGGGTTCCGGTTCATATTTACCGGGTCCCACACGATCATGTAGGATTTATCCTGGCTTCGGCCTGGAAGTCATCTGGGCTTATCCTGGGTATGCCAACCTACGAATACCGGATGTTTCCTCCCATGGCCTGGACCCTGGACATGTTTGGCCGAAAAAAGGTGTGGGGGAAAAAGGTGCTCAGGTTTGGATCATTTGGCTGGTCCGGAGGAGCTCAGCGGGAGCTGGAACTCCTCACGGAAAAATTAAAGTGGGATTTTGTAGATCCTGTTGAATGGCAGGGACGCCCCACGGACGATATCCTGGCACAAGCTGCCGAAGCAGCCTCGTCCCTGGCAAGGCAGCTCTTATCCTGAACCTGTTTGTTTGTACAACCCGGGGGAGCAGATATGCAGTAAGCCTCCCGCTCCCCTCCCTCTTTCCCCCTCCGGCAGGCTTTCCCTTCGCGGGCATCCCATATTCCCGGTAACCTTTTTCGGTCTGAAAAAATGCAAATAAAAACCGACAATAAAAGTACAGGACTGGCCGTTATCATCCTGCAGAGTGAAGCTTCGGAAAATACCGTCGGCCGTTTTGTCGGCATAGACAGTTTTGATTCCGATCGGGTGAGGCTTAAAACCGATCATATCGTTTTCCGCTATCCCCGAGATGTTACCCTGCACGTATATGACTTTGAGGAGAACTCCTGGCAGAAAGTATACCAGGGTAAAATCGTTGACTGCACCCAGGCGGACAATCCTGGAAACTTCTTTCTCACCGTTGCCCTGGATCCGCCGAACCATGACAGGGAACTCTTTTTAGAGGATTCACGTATTCTCCAGATCATGAAACGAATGAATTTTTTCCTGGGCCTTCAATTTTTCACCCTTCTGCCCCATAACACCATCTGGGCTGTGTTGAACCGTCTTGCTCCGGTTTCTTTCAAGGAAGGCGATAAAATCATCACCCAGGGGGTCCGAGGAGAGGCCATTTATTTCATCGAACAGGGTGGGTGCTATATCATTGCCAACAAAAAAGACGAACAGTTCCAGCAGGCAACACGTAGAAAAGGAGATATGGTGGGCATTATGGCCCTGCTCACCGATGAACCCCGTCCTGCCAACGTGGTGGCGGCAACAGATGTCAAGCTGTGGCGACTGGCAAGGGACTGCTTTACCCTGCTGGTCGAGGAGCAGTATGAACTCCGCAAGTTCCTGACAGGTCTGGTCTGTGACCGCCTGGAATCCGACGGCATGACTGCGGATCTTGCCATTGGCAAGTACATGATTGATCATAAAATAGGGCAGGGGGCATGGGCCATTGTCTATCTCGGCCATCACATGAGCCTGGGCAGAGAGGTCGCCATTAAACTCCTTGAACAGCAGATTGCCCTTGAACCGGAATTCCGGGAACGCTTTCTGGAAGAGGCAAAAATCATTGCTAAAATGCAGCACCGTAATATTATAAATATCTATGATGTGGAAAACAGGTTCAACATGTTATTTATCATCATGGAATATCTGGAAGGGCTGCCCATCGATATTCTGTTGAAAAAAAAGGGTCGACTCCCCACCGGGCAGGTCATCGACATCCTGACCCAGGTCTGCAGCGGTCTTTCCTATGCCCATGCACGGGGGATTGTCCACCAGGACATCAAACCGGATAATCTCTTTATGCTGAAAAGTGGCCAGGTGAAAATTCTTGATTTCGGACTTGCCTGCCCTTTTGGTGCGGAACATATTGAAATGGAAGGTACCCTGCCCTACATGTCCCCGGAACAGATTGATTCCTATCCGGTGGATGCCCGGACAGACCTCTACGGGCTGGGGATTACAGCATTTCAGCTGCTCACCGGCAGGCTGCCTCACCCCGATGACGATGCTGCCAAGCTACGCGAGATGCATCTGAATAAGAATATTCCCGATCCCCGGGATTTTGTGTCTGACATACCGCCTCTGCTGGCCGAATTCATTATGACCTGCTGCCACCGCAAGCCTCAGGATCGTTACCGGAATGCCGATGAAGCACTTCAGGTTCTCCGTCGCCTGCACCAGAAAGACAGTGGTGCTGCCCATCCGGACGTGCCGCAAAATATGATTTCCCTGTTTCTTTTTCATGATGACGAACAACAGGACGAGGTCACCGAGCTTTTGGAAGAATTTGCCGACAAGGCCCTGGCCCGCGGGTTTCGCCTCAAACTTGCCGAGTTCAATCATTTTCTTTACTCGGAGAGGTTACTTGATGGAAATTAAATACAGCCTGCTCGTCGATATAGGGCTGAAAAAAGAAAGCAACCAGGACAGAGTTTATGCCTCACAACTTGATGAGCGCACCTGGATATTCGGCGTTGCCGACGGCCTGGGAGGGCAGCCCGGCGGAGCGGAAGCTGCTGATATTATTCTGTCGACCATGGAAAAATTTACCCCC
>CAZQKF010000247.1:1992-4232 GCA_964593645.1 uncultured Desulfobulbus sp. | reverse complement strand
AAATTGGATGCCCAGTTTTAAGCATTCCGTCATGATCTGACTGACATGAGTAATATCGTGCAGGGCCGCCGTCTCCAGAATCTCCAGCTCCAGACGCGATACCGGTACATCGGCAAACTCAGCCAACAGGGTTTTCAGTGAGGAGACAAAATCCGGTTCCTGGAGTTGCAGTGCAGCAATATTGATACTGACATCCATTTCGATCCCCTCTGCCTGCCAGGCCCGCATCTGTGAAAGGGCCTCACGAAATACCCAGATGCCAAGCTCAATGATGAGGGGGCTATGCTCGATAGCAGGCAGAAACGCAGCCGGAGCCAACAGCCCCTTCTGCGGGTGTTGCCAGCGGATCAGGGCTTCCACCCCCAGAACTGTTCCCGTACGCATATTGACCTTGGGCTGGTAGAACAGGCGGAACTGATCTTCAGCCATAGCAACCCTGATTTCATGCTGCATGGAATGTGCGGCCGTCGCCCTCTTTTCTTCGCTCGGGTCAAAGAAACTATAACGGTTTTTTCCCTGTTGTTTGGCAACATACATCGCCTGATCCGCATGACGTAACAAGGTGTCGGCCTCACTGTCGTCGAGTGGGTGCAATGCAATACCGATACTGGCAGAAACGGTGACTATCGCATCTGGTAGTGCAAATGGTTGGACAACGGCTTGCAGAAGGCGGCCAAGTATCTGCTCCAGTTCGCCAATGCTGTAGAGATCAAGCATCAGCAGAACAAATTCATCGCCCCCCAGACGGGCGACGGTATCACCGGTGCGTACTACTTTCAGGAGTCGCTCGGCCATCTCTATCAACACCTGATCGCCAGCCTTGTGGCCATAGGTATCGTTGATCGACCTGAAGCCGTCCAGATCAAGATAACAGACTGCCACCAGTCTTTCGTGGCGTTTCGCCTGGGCGAGTGCCTGTTGCATACGGTCACGCAGCAACAGACGATTCGGTAACCCGGTCAGGGCATCGTTGTAGGCAATCTGTTCCAGCCTGGCTTCGTGTTCTTTAAGGTAGGTGATGTCGGAAAACACGGCCACATAATATTGTAGCCTGCCTTTCTCGTCGTACATCGTATCAATGCTGAGCCACTCAGAGTAGACCTCTCCCGATTTCCTGCGGTTTATGACCTCACCCTGCCAGTGTCCGGATTCTGCCAATGTTTGCCACATCTCGTCATAAAACTCCTGCGACTGTTTATCGGAACTGAACAGGCTGGGATTCGCACCCAGCATCTCTTCCCGTGAATATCCGGTCAGTTGGAGGCAAGCAGGGTTGACGTCGACGATGCGATTATCCGCATCGGTAATGATAATACCTTCCTGTGAGTGGGTGAAGACGCTGGCCGCGAGACGCAATTGATCCTGTGCAGCCTTCCGTTCGGTGATATCCTCCACGATGCCATCTATCGAGAGCAGGTTGCCGACCTCGTCCCTGATCGGATGTGTGGAAACACGTAGAGTACGCATACTTCCATCGGTATGAACAAAGCGCATATCGAACTGAAGAAAATCGGCCTTACCTTCAACCTGCTGGATGGCATAAGATTGTGCGGTCACCGCATCTTCCGGCAGCCAGTTAGCACACTCTGTCCAGGGTCTGCCGATAACTTCCTCTTTCGAAAGCTCAAAGATCGATTTCACGCCATCGCTAATATAGGTCAATTCCCCAGTAAGTCCTTTGTGACTGAAGATAAAAAATTTATCGCCAATATTATCAACCAGGCGCTGGTATTTCGTCTGACTCTCATGTAAGGCCAATTCTATTTGCTTGCGTTTGGTAATATCATGACCGATGCCAAGAACGCCAATAACCGATCCATCATCTGCCCTGAAAGGGGTTTTAGTCGTTTCCAGCAAAACCTGTTGGCCATCATCGGCAAAGGTAACCCATTCCTCGTTGGTCATCGGCTTATTGGCTATCATCGCCGCCCTGTCATGTTGGCAAAACAAATCGGCCTGCTCGGCATCAACAAAGTCATAATCGGTCTTACCAATGATATCTGCTTCCTTTGCCCCGAATAACCGCTCAAATATCGGATTGCAGGCCAGGTAGCCCCCATCGACATCCTTCAGCCAGACCATGTCGGGTACAGTATCCAGTATGAGTCGTTTCTGTTTCTCGCTTTTTTGCAGATTCAGTTCGGCCAACTTTTGCGCAGTTTCGTCGCTAAAAATGGCAACAATTTCACCCGTGGCAAGTTTGTAAACAAAATTTTCCCGCCACCCGCTCAATTTATTAT
>CAZQKF010000247.1:0-1892 GCA_964593645.1 uncultured Desulfobulbus sp. | reverse complement strand
CCCTGCTCTTCAGCCTCCCTTATTGCCGCCATTATCTGTTCTGCGGCTTCGGCGGGTAGCATTTCGGAGACGGTGCGGCCCAGCAGCATGGCCTTGCTGCCCGGCAGCTCCTCAGGATTCTTTGTCCATAGATCCAGATATCGCCCTTCCAGATCAAACTCAAACATCAGATCGGGGATAGCTGCAAGAATGGCTTTCTGGGAGTTGATGGCCTCTTTGAGCGCCTCTCCGCTTTGCATCAACTGACAGTTACGGCGAGCCAGGATCCATATCAGAAGGCTGATGATTAGCATAAACATCATCATGACAATGACAAGAATTTTGTGCTGTTCCCAAACATGGAGCAAGGTAATTTGAGGCGCTTGATCAACCTGTGGCACAGAACCGGCAAAGCCTGCGGTGTAGTGCTCAGACTCCAATGCCAACAGCGTGGAAGTATTCTGGCTCACCGTTCGCTGAGAGACCTGGGACAGCGCGACCATTATAGGTTTTGGATGGGAGGCAAAGCCCCCCAAGGTCAATCTAGTTGTCAGCAATTCACTGGCGTGAGTCCCCCCTGTGGCAACAAGACCCAGAAGAAGCAACAACAGGGTGCGCAACATATGCCTCATGACTGGATTCTCGAACTCAAAATATGGTATCCGGCATCTGCTGACTACCGTACCAGGTGGGAGAGCTGGCAAGTGCTAGAAGGTGGGGAATGAAGACGAAATACCGCTTGTTACTGTTCACAGCCTATACACCCAAGGGAAAATTCATGTGTAGTTGTACGTATTAATCAATTAATCTATGCCCTGGCAACATTAGATAATCGTGCAACTACCTACTTCGAATATATGAAGTATAGCCAAAATGGGTACAGGTTGAGAGAAAACCCAATATTGCCACACAATATTTCCGGAAATAATAACAGGGTAGAGTCGAGAGCAGGTGTCTCGTCGCCGTAGCTCAGACCTATCCGTTTCCGCCTCTTTCGTTTGGCGGTGCCTCAGTAGTCTGGGCCAGGTCTGAGGTTGTCACGTCTCGCACCTTACGCGGCCCACTTTTTGGAATTATGGCTCTGTCGATATGCCCCTGAGCGAGTTCGGGCCGCTTGTGTGATTTCTCGACCACCTCGGCCATGTATTTCCCTATTAGGGTTTTTACGGTGGCATTGGAAACATCTTTTTCCAGTTGCTTTTTAGCTGCCTCGAGGCGGGCTTCTTTGAGTGACTTTGAATGGTATTCTTCCCAATGGTAGTAATTTTCGTGCTACCGCCGCGCCGGGATCGTATAATCCATGTTTTAGAGGAATGGCGAATATTGAGGTACAGGCCATTTCCGTCAGATAGACGAAAATCCTTACCTTCCCATTTGGCCGCTCGATCACTAAATGGCATATTTGTGTACCTATATGTATTATATTCGAGCATGCAACCACATACTATAATAGAAAGGAAAACAATGACTTATGTTCTCTAAGCCACGTGTTCAGGTGCTATTTGTGTGCATGGGAAATATTTGTCGTTCGCCAACAGCAGAGGGGGCATTCCGTCACCTGGTTCAGCAGCATGAGCTGGACAGCCATATCAAAACCGATTCTGCGGGTACCCATGCTTACCATATTGGAGAAAAGCCGGATCGTCGGGCGCAGCAGACAGCTATTTCGCGTGGTCTGGATATCAGCGACTTGCGCGCGCGCAAGGTCAAGCCTGCGGATTTCAAAAAATTCCACTATGTGATCGCCATGGATCAGGACAACTATCAGTTACTTGCTGAAATGGCGCCAGAAGGTCTGGAAGACAGACTACGATTGTTTCTCGATTTCGCACCAAACCTGAAAGAGACTGAAGTCCCTGATCCTTACTATGGTGGGCCGAAAGGTTTTGAATATGTTTTCGATCTGGTTGAAG
>CAZQKF010000246.1:0-4236 GCA_964593645.1 uncultured Desulfobulbus sp. | reverse complement strand
TGCTACTTGAGCTGGCTTAAATGGATGAAGATGAGGTGCTCCTGAATAGTTACCATAATTCAATTGAGGGAGAGGACAATGTGGGAGAATATTCAACCGGCACCGCCGGATTCGATCCTGGGGTTGACTGAACAGTTTAAAAAGGATCAAAACCCCGAAAAGGTTAACCTTGGGGTGGGTGTATATAAAGATAACAGCGGCAATACCCCGATCCTTGCCGCAGTAAAAAAGGCTGAAGAGCGCTTGCTGAGCACTGAGACCAGCAAGAGTTATCTGCCCATTTCCGGTGACCCGGCATACTGCCGCGCCGTACAGAAACTTATCCTGGGGGAGAGTGACGTTGTGCAGTCGGCAAGGGCTGCAACTGTGCATGCGCCCGGAGGAACCGGCGCTTTAAAAGTCGGCGCAGATCTGCTGCACAGGTTTTTGCCGAATGCAAAGGTATGGGTCAGTTCGCCGACCTGGGCCAATCATAACGGTATTTTCGGTGATGCCGGTTTTGAAATAGACAGTTATCGCTATTATGATTCCGAGACCAAGGGACTTGATTTTCAGGGGCTGATAGCTGATCTCGGCCAGGTACCTGCCGGTGACATAGTTGTGCTCCACACCTGTTGTCATAACCCGTCCGGTGTTGATCTTGATCAGGCTGGCTGGGATAAAATCGTAGAGCTGGCACAGCAGCAGGGGTGGATTCCTTTTCTTGACTTTGCCTACCAGGGATTTGGCGAAGGAGTCACAGAGGATCGGTACGCTGTTGAACAATTCGGGGCAGCCGGCATTGATTTTCTGGTGGCCGGTTCTTTTTCCAAAAATTTTGGTCTGTATAACGAGCGAACCGGTGCATTAACCGTTGTCTGTCCAGATGCGGATCAGGCCGCTGTAGCCATGAGTCACATGAAAACCGTGGTGCGCACCAATTACTCCAATCCGCCGGCACACGGAGGCCTGGCAGCAACTGCCGTCCTCGATGATCCAGCACTCTATCAGCAGTGGCTGGATGAACTTGCAGATATGCGTGACCGTATCAAGGATATGCGTCGGGCCCTGGTACAGGGACTGGCCGATTGCGGAGTGGTCGGCGATTTTTCGTTTATTGAAAAGCAGCGGGGTATGTTTTCCTTCAGCGGCCTGTCTGACGAGGTGGTTGGGTGGCTGCGTACGGAAAAGAGTATCTACATGGTCGGAGGCGGTCGGATTAATCTTGCCGGGCTAACCTCTGACAATGTCGAGCACGTCTGCAAATCCATAGCCGAGGCAATAAAGGCAGTAGGTTAAAAGCGGCTTGTGGCCGATTTCCTGTATTTGAAAATATTTGAACTACGATTTCGTTATAAATGCTTGGGGAAAAGTAAAGATATCTGTTAGATTATTTAACTTTTTCTTTAAAAATTATTTTTGTGTTCCTCTTCTTTAATCATTTAAACCAGAGGTTTTTATGCAGGGTAGTGAAAAAAATATTGATGCGAATCTGCCTGCAAATACGGACAGACGCCGGGCAATGAAGAAAATTGTTGCCGGCGTCGGCGTACTTGCAGGATATAGTGTTCTTCCGGAACAATGGACACAGCCCATAGTTGGTCAGATAGTGTTGCCGGCACATGCCGCAACAAGTGGAATTTCGCTCAGTAGTTCAGCATGTACGGCAACACTGATCAGCGGTGACCAGTCGACGGCAGAAGTAACAATTGAAGTTTCCGGCTCTGTTTCTCCGCCCACCGAGAATATGTCGGCTGAGATTGTGGTAGATGGCGCGAAAACCGTGGTCACTGTTACAAAAGCAGATGGGTCGTATAAAGGAAGCCTGACCGTTACCGGCGGTCCTGGGCTGACTGAGATTTCAGTGCAGGCAACGGTCTCCGGAGCAGAAGGAACCGCATCTTGTACAGTGGCTGTACCGGCAGAAGATACGACCAGTAACCCCGATGATTCAGATGCAACGGAGTATAATTCGACAGAGGTGTATTCCCTCAACAACCTTGCCGGAAATAATAAACGCTTTACCTGGTTGAATCATACCGGCTCATATTACGGCGGTAAAATTAAATTTGTATTCAATTCCTGTGGAGATCTGGTTGTCCCGGATGCTGCTGTATCCTATGGTGCCGACGGTACAACGAGCAATAAGAATCAGGCCTTTTATTTTTGCGGTACGGATTATAAGCCAGGCGATGCAGAGTATAATAACGAACTGGCCTCTGTGTTTGCTCCTCCAGGCTGTAATGCTGCAACCGTGACTCTCTATTTTAATAAGTAAATATATCCTATCAATCTGATGCAGGCAGGCTGTTTTGGCCTGCATGTGTTAAGATTTTCTGCTGCTTGTAGTCCTGTATCTTCCTTATTTTATTTATTTTTTTAAGTCACCTGCGAATTTTAACCCATCGTAAAATATGCATGGGATGCTTGACAGCCCTGTACCAGTACAGGGAGATTCGGCTGTCAATGCCGTAATAAAGCATCATCCACCATCTATTTGGGAAAAAGGTGTCGTACAGGAACTGCAGCCGTGCCCTCATGTTAAGTTGCCCCGGTTGTACCTGCGGCCAGCCCTTGAAAGGTTGGCCTGTCTTTGCTGGTACTATTTTTGGAATCAATGGAATTTTTTTAAGAACACTCTCCTGCCACGGGGTTATAAAGTGCAAAAGCGGCAAGGCCCTGTACAGTGTCGGGTAGGTTGTTTGTATCTTGTTCCAGTCGAGTGTATTTTTCCGGGTTTCGACAAGACTTATGATGTCAGCTGCTGATATCAGTTTAAAGGGCTCATAGGTCAAAGGTGCATGAAATCCGTGCTGATAAACATGCCAGAGCATCTCTTCATCTGCCGGAGCATATGCTGTCAGTTCTGCAACTGTAAAGGACTGGCGGCTCTTATAAAGGCGCTTAAAAGACAGAGGGGTGTAATAGGGTGGATCCTCGGGAAAAAGTCCGTGATGCAACTCAAGGCAGACCTGCACGTTGTTTATTTTCTGCAGGAGCGGCGGCAGGTGATAATAATCTTCAGGGATTTTGGTATTTGAGACCCGGAATCCATTGTTGAGCAGGAAGCCGTGGGCGTGCTGTACATCTTCTGGAGCAAGCAGCAGATCAATATCGCGCATGGGGCGTAGGCCGATTTCCGGGTACACTATATGACACAGGGCCGCCCCTTTGAGCACGAGACAGGGGATTCCTTCGCTGTTGAGCAGAAACAGGACATGCTGCAGGCTCAGCATGAGAGCTGCATTGGCCTGTCTGTGACGAAGGGATAAAAAACGCAGCCCTCTCAGAAAGGATGCAGGGATCTGTTCCCGATGTGGGGTAAGATGTCTGTTGACAAGCGGAGCAAGTCCCTGTTCCTCTACCTGTTGGAGCAGGAGTTTCCAATTGTTGATTTCTCGACAGGCAGCAGTCAGCAATCGGTGAAGATCAGGGTGTGATTCCGAACGGGCGCAAAGTTTGAGGAGTCGCGGTGTTGGCTGCGTTGTCATCAAAAAAGTTGCGGGAATGATTTTTTTAGAAGTTGGTGTAGGCCTGAAAAATTGCTGTAAGTTAATGTAAAGGATGGAGTTTCTCGGGTGAGTTTTGCTAAGGTGCTGATGCCGTGTTCATGAATATTTCGAGCATTAACAGAGCATTCAATCAATCCCGCGCATGCCTGTGCCGGCGATAACGTCTGCAGTTGGGGTGCTGCACCTTGTTCATATTTTGGAAAGAGGATAAGCATCACCGCAGGAGTAGCCGGGGAATACGTATTGAGCAAACGGTGGGGCAGCATGCAGCCGTTTTTACCGGCAATAATCTCCTGGCTGGCATACCGGCAAAAAGCGGATAGCGCCGGTAGGGCTGCCGCTTTTATGGAAAGAGGCCGGGTAAGAGCATGCATGCGGAAATTTTTTCCTTGAAGCAGAACTAGCTCATCGGTCAGATAATTGCCCCCCCGGGAAACGAGCAGGCTTGTCAGTGTACTCTTTCCGGATCCGCTTGTTCCGGGCATGAGCACGCCGTCTGCTGATGACCCGAGAGCTGCTGCATGGATGGCATGGCCGGAGGTGTTGTCCACAATGCAGTGATACACGATTTCATTCATCAGGGTGTATGCAAGGTCATAGCGGCTGGTACCGAAATAGAGCTGCCTGTCTCCCTGCCAGAGGGAAAAATTTGGTTTGGATCCGACCGCCATCAGGTCATATGTCGTCCGGGCGCTTGTCGCCTCCCCTTTATGCAGATCGCGGTCGGATCCAAACCAAATTTTTC
>CAZQKF010000245.1:0-4241 GCA_964593645.1 uncultured Desulfobulbus sp. | reverse complement strand
TGTAGAGAAAACCCTCCTTGGCCAACAGTTTCTTGCCCTCTCCACGCAAGTAGAAAGTTCCCAGAAAATAAGGATGTAAACCGTTATGAATGGTCATACAATAGGCGCGCTTGACACCCAGGCCGAGACGCTTGTAGACCTCCATGACCTGCTCGAGAAAATCGAGCTGCGGGGGGTTGCCGGCGGCGAACAGCATCCGGTATTCCGGTTCATCAAGAATCTCCTGGGCCGGTTCGGCATCAAAATAGACGCCGCCGCTGAGAACCGCCTGATGATACAGCCAGATGATCTGAGCGACCCGGCGCGACGGGGAATAACGGACATAGTTTTCGTTGTTGATCCAGATCAGCCGCAGCTCTTTGTCAAAACGGGCGAAATCGTACTTGGGATAATGTTGCTTGAGGGCCAGCCGGATTTCCCGTTGCCGTCGCTGGGGGATACGAACCTCGCCGGCAGTAAGAAGATCTTCTGCCGTGCGCCGATCAAATTCGAATTTTTGCAGCTCCAGTTCCTCACCGATTCCGGGAATCGGTGCGTAAGAATGAGTAAACTGAGCATAGGAAATCTCGCGTTCACGCAGCAGGCGCAAGGTACGATAAAGAGAGCCGGGCTGATTCAACCGAGTCAGAATGAGAGTGCTGTCGGTATCGCGCAACACCAGTCGCTTGTTGCGCTTCAGGTAAGGCATCTGGATGGCCAGTGAGCCGATCGCCTCAGCCTCATCGCGCATGGTTACCGAAAGGTAGGGGTGCATCTGTTCCTGCAACCATTGCAGGTTGGCACCTGCATCCAAGCAACGAGCGGTAATCGACTTTGAAACCTGTCGGAACCAACGAATTTTCTCTGCCTCGGTCATTTGGATCTTTCCTTTTCTACAGATGAAGTATCAGAAAACCGGGGGGATTGCCTCTCTTGCTTCCCGCCCGGACAAACAGTAACCAGCCGTCCCGGCTCACCCGGCCGAAGGAACAAACTTCAAAATTCAACACTGCAACAGGAAAAACCCCGCTCACTGGTTCTGGTGAGACGGGGTTTTCAGTTCCATACAAAAACCTTTAATCAAGTGGCCTGCGGCGGCACAATGACCATTGCCCGGTTGGTCTTATGCAGGATTTTTTCTGCCACACTGCCGAGAAATGCATAATGTAACTTTCCTTTACTGTGACTGCCGAGGACAATCATGTCAACATCGAGTTTGTCGGAAATCTCGAGAATCATCGGTGCAGGGTCACCATGATGCACTTCGATCTGCGGCGGATGGAGGATCTCCTCCTGGATCAGCTCCGCCTCCTCCTGAATAATCTGTTTTAATTGCTGCCGTGTCTGCTCGGCCAGCTCCGCCTCATTGGCTGCGTTCAACTGTGCCAGTTTATCCGCCCCCATCGACAGGGCGACCATATTCAGGACGGCGTGCTCGACCGTCGGCACAACGTGCAGGACATGGACCTGCGCATGAAACTTACTGGCCAGCTCCAAAGCATAACGGACCACATTGGAAGATTGTTCACCCAAATCTTTTGCAACGAGAATCTTTTTTATCTCAATACCCACAGCTGACCCCTTTTCTCAGCAACAAGCTCGTCGGCAACAACGACCTGCGTTTCCAAGCATACACCATAAAACCGCACATGTTTATCCCTTATCCATCTGAATCAGACAGTATTTTTAACAAGTTGTTGTTGTTTTCTCCGGCGGGATTGAATCACGTACACGAACCCGTAAAGAGCCAGTGTCGGCAGATACATCAACTCTTTCGGTGGACGTGGAATGGCGACCTGAAGATTCATAATTTCCTGGTCAAAATCGATCCCGGCCTTTTCTGCCGGGCTGGAAAAGCCCACGTTATCAATCAGTATTCGGCCATCTTCATTACGGGTTTCAAGGCCGATCCCCGCCAGACGTTCCACCCCGCTCAGCTCATTTCCCACCGTCAGCATGATGGTTTTGATAAACTCCTTGCCCCTCATCGTTTCACCTTTCAACTCAAGACGCAGGGAGGAACCGGGATCCATGGCGGCAACATATTCTTCGAGTCGGGCCGGTGGTTCCTGGGTCAGAGGCGGGAATATCCGGTCCCAGACAATCCCGGGCCGGAACAACAGCAAAGCAACCAGCAACAGTGCTGCAGTTTCCCAGATCCGGCATTTCACCAGGAAAAAACCCTGGGTACCCGCCGCAAAAGCGAGCATGGCAAGAACGGCTCCGGCAATGACAATAACTAAATGATACCAGTGATCGACACCGATCATCAGTAACTGGGTATTGAAGATGAACATAAAGGGCAGTACCGCGGTTCGGATATCGTAAGTAAAACCCTGGATACCGGTCTTGATCGGGTCCCCTCCCGATATACCCGCCGCGGCAAAAGCCGCCAATCCCACCGGCGGGGTATCATCCGCCAGAATACCGAAATAAAAGACAAACAGGTGGACGGCAATCAGGGGGACGATCAGGCCGTTACGAGCACCGAGATCGACAATAACCGGCGCCATCAGGGTGGACACGACGATATAGTTGGCCGTGGTCGGCAGCCCCATCCCCAGCAGCAGACTGATAACCGCCGTGAACAGCAGGATCAACATCAGATTACCACCGGAAATATATTCGACAAACTCGGTCATGACCAGACCGATACCGGTCAAAGTGACGGTCCCGACGACAATCCCGGCCGCCGCCGTCGCCACACCGATCCCGATCATGTTCCGTGCACCGGAGACCATGCCGTCAATCAGGTCCAGAAAGCCCGCTTTGAAGCCAAAATCCGCTCCCTTCAGGTTGCGGAAAAACCCCTTGATCGGACGTTGGGTCAGCAGGATAAAAACCATCAGCACCGAGGCCCAATAGGCCGACAGCGCCGGTGAAAGACGTTCAACGGTCAGGCACCACATCAGGGTCACAACGGGAAGCAGGAAATACAGGCCGGCCTGAACCGTCGGACCGAGCGGCGGCAGTTCGTTGATTTCCTTGCTGGTGTCCAGCTCCGGCACCCGACAGGCAACCCAGAGCAGAAAGACGTAAGCAACCGCCAGCAGTCCTCCGACAATGTAAATGGTCGCATCGCCACCGACAGTCTTGATCCAGCCGAGACCGTAATAGGTTACTCCAGCGATAATGATCAGTGACAGAACGGTGAAGACAAAAGACAGAAGGCGCTGGCCGATCGTTTTGGTGACCTTCTTTTTCATCCCCTCGAGCCCCATCTTGCAGGCTTCCAGATGGACAATATAAATCAGCGCGATATAAGAGATGGGGGTCCACAACACAGCCATTTGGATATGCTTTTTGTAAAAAATGAGTACGTCAGCTGTGATTATTCAATAAACTTCATCATCTGATCTACAGTCAGTACTACGATTCCAAACATTAAATGGGCCATCACTTTGGCATGACCTCGTACTCGTACCATACGTGCACCAAACTCATCTTTGATCCGCCCATTAACACGTTCTACAGTGCTGCGCTCATTGTAGCGTCTATCTTCTGCAACGATATAGTTCACCTTCTTGCGGCGTTTTGTTTCCGCTTCCAATTCTTCTTTCTTTGCTTTGCTGCGAGGGTTCGGGTCAATAATTGGAACATGCCCTAACCCAAGGCTGTGTGCCTTAATCTGTGGAGCATCATAAGCTGAATCCATCATGTCATAGAGGCTGGTAACTCGCCCATAGGTTATTTCTGCCAGTGGAATGGCTGCCTGACTATCATGCATAGAGGCTGATGTGAGGATGCAGCTTACTGGGATTCCACCATCAGCTGCATCAATATGGAGCTTATATCCAGTCCAGCTTGTGGTATGCCCCTTGCTGTTTCGTTTTGTACCCACATTACAAGCCTTGGGTAAATCAGCAAGCATTTCAGGAAGATTCTGGCCTGCTACCTGACGTTCCAATCGAGTGGGTTCTTTGGGGCGTTCTTCGCCTTTTTTTGGGCGGCCTCGTTTTTTGGGTTCCTCTTTAATGGGGGCTGCTTTCTTTTCTGGTTTTTCCCTTGCATTGATTGCCGTTGAATCTCGGGAAATGTGCCCCACCACCCTCTCTTCAAGGTGCTCTTCAATGAGTGTCTGATGCACCCGTTCAGGTAAACGACTTTTAGAAAACTCGTCAAATGCTCTGGAGAAGGTAGACTCACTTGGCACGTCCTCCCTGCGCTCCCATCCACAAATCCGCCGGATTGTTGGGTCACTTTCCAGCCTATCCAGGAGAACCCGTGTGGTTGCCATGTTATAGACCATCTTTGTAACAAAG
>CAZQKF010000244.1:0-4247 GCA_964593645.1 uncultured Desulfobulbus sp. | reverse complement strand
ATTTCCGGGAAGTCCGGCACTCCGCTCAAAGTGTCAGTCAAAACAGAGGATATCTCTTTTAATGTATGCTCAGACAGTGTTCTTGTGGAGAGGTCTTCCAGGAGCAGCTTCTGTGGAAATTCAAGCTCAAACCAAGACCAGGGTGATCATCGTCTGGCAGAGAAAAAAACATCTACGAAAAATCATTTAGGATACGATGGATTGCAAAAAACGTTCAAGGTTGTGAATTCTTCGGGATATCAGCTGAATAGTATTGCATTACGGGATCTCGACCAAAATCTTTTTCTCCCTTTTAAAGAAATAAAATCATTGCAGAGGGCTGTTTTAATCGCCCTGAATGATCTTGATGACTTCACCCCTCCCATTGCTGTCCCCAGAGTAGTTTATCATATTGGTGCAAGAATAAAGCCCTCGCTCTCTGTATTGATTTCATCGAAGAAAGATGTGTATCTTTGCGATGAAACCAATGCAGACTTTTATTTCCAGCTGCCGGATTGCCTTCTAAAAAATTTTTCTGAATATACAAGCCTCTTTCTGGATAATCCGCACATAACACCAGTATTTCCATCTATTTTGATTGGAGATCATTTTGATGCTGCAGTAGATTTGCTTCGGCAAACTCAACCGCAACAGGTGGTCACCAGTAATACTGGCATAGCGTATTATGCCTGGAAAATGAAGATACCCTGGATTGCAGGGCCATACCTTAATCTGGTTAATTCCTACGGACTGCAATGTTTGAAAGAGAATTTTAACTGTTCGGGAGCGTTTATCTCAAATGAGCTCAGTAAAATGCAGATTAAAGCCATTCAAAAACCTGAACATTTTAATCTCTTCTACAGTATCTGTCACCCCTTGTTGCTGATGACCAGCAGACAATGTTTCTTTCATAATGTTTCCGGCTGCGCAAAAGAGTGCATGGATGAGCAATGTATTCAAGGGTGTAAAAGATCAGCTACTCTTAACAACTTGCGAAATGAGACATTGTATCTCAACAAAGAGTTGAATACCTATAACTGTATGTATAACAGCCTTAACTTTTTGAATACCGATATTGCTGCTGACATTCCTGATAAATTTACCTCCTTTTTCATTGATGTAAGAGATATCAAAACAGGAACTGCAGCCATAGAGGATAAAGCTGCATTGATCAGCATGTTTGCAGAATTACTCCATGGAGACGACGGGGCAAAAGAAAAGATTGATGACTTGATTTCCCCTGCAACCAACGCACAATATAAGAAAGGAATATAATTCGCCAGAGGACTGGGCGCCTTTAAAAATTATATATGCAGACCTGATCTTATCTCGCGGCAACGTTCTTGCCATCAGTAGCTCATTCATGCTATGTTCGCATGCGCAAGCAGTCGCCTTACTACCGAAGAACAGCAGATGAATAAACAAAAAAACAGCCAGGAAAACCAATGAAAATAACCATAGAATACTGCACCGCCTGAAACTATAAACCCAGAGCCTCCAGTCTGGAGGTAGAACTGCGCAGTGCATTTGGTGCGGATGTGGATGTCGAGTTGATCCCGGGTTCAGGCGGGGTGTATGTTGTCTGTATGGACGGGAAACAGATTTTTTCTAAAAAAGAGGTTAGTCGTTTTCCCGATGAAGGAGAGATACTCGGTCTGCTCAAGTAATCGGCAGATCATGGGGGATAATTAGTCCCTGCAGGGCATATTATCGAGGCATTGGGAAATGCACTCGTCACAGTTGGCCCTGGTTGTGCCCTTGGCGCAGAAGTCGGCAAATCCCTGGATCAACTCCTTACCGCCCCGGGGGCAGACATCAAGAAATTTGCTGAAGTTGACCATTCGTTCAATGATTTCAGCAGGTGCTGTGTGTTCAAATCTGCAGGCACCGGTTTCAGCGGTGGCATCGTCAACGGCCAGTACTTCAACGAAAAATTTCTTGAGGGCGTTGTGACGGCGGATGACGTCTTCTGCTATCAGGCGTCCCTGGTCGGTCATGGTGATGGCCTCGTAGGGAGCATAGTTGATCAGCCCTTTCTTGGAAAGCGCGCGCAGGGCCTCGGTAACAGAGGCACCGCTCACGTTCAGCCGTTTGCAGATATTCTTGCCCCGGGCCACTTCTTTTTCAGCTATAATATGGTAAATCGCCTCGATATAGTCTTCAAGGCTGGCGCTGAGCTGATGGTCGTCGTTCATAAGATCAGGTATATATCGATGATATTTGGTAACCAGACAATCAAGACGATACAGGTAGATGAGCCGTGCGTCAAGGCGAATGTCCTGGTAAACAAATTGTTGTACTCTTTCTAACCCTTTGCTTATGCGATCATAATGCTGCAGGAACTGCGAGTAAATAATCTGGCCTTAATTGATACGCTGGAACTGGATTTTTCCGATATCCCCACCGGTCTGATCGTCTTTACCGGTGAAACAGGGGCGGGAAAGTCGATTATTCTCCAGGCGGTTCACCTGCTGACCGGCGGACGTGCCTCCCAGTCCTGGGTACGTAATGACTGTGATCAGGCTGTTATTGAGGCCTTGTTTGATATCAGTGTTTATCCGGAACTTGTGACTCTGCTGCATGAGCATGGCCTGGATAATGGTGATGAGGCGATTTTACGCCGGGTCGTCAGCAGTCGCGGCCGCAGTCGTATCTATATTAATGATCGACTGGCAACCACCCGGCTGGCGGCAGAGCTGGCGGAAAATCTGGTGAATATTGCCAGCCAGCACGATCATCAGCAGCTGCTCAGAAGCAGCAGTCATATTGATTTTCTTGACGGCTACGGTGAATTACTGGACATGCGCCGGGAATACAGCCTTGTTTTCAGTCGTTATCAGAAGCTTGTACGAGATTTGCGGAAACTGCAGCAGCAGGAGCAGGATAAAGAACAGCGCCGGGATTTTTTAAGTTTTCAGCTCAAGGAGATTCTGGATGTAGATCCACTGCTTGGTGAAGACGAGGAGTTGGTTAAAGAGCGGGACCTGCTCAAGGCCTCGACAACACTGGTCGAACTTGCCGGCAGGAGTCATAATCTGCTGCAAAATCGCATGTTGGAGCATCTGACTGAGATCAGAAAAGATATGGAACAGGCGGCCTCTCTTGATCCGGGCGTCAAAGACCTTGCCGAGCGCATCAGCTCGGCTTGTTTTGAGGTTGAAGACCTGGAAGGGGCCTTGCGGGACTATCGAAGTTCCATCCCCAGTGATAAGGGGAGGGTGGATACCATTGCCTCCCGACTGGCTCAGCTCCGACAACTGCAGCGTAAATACGGGCCGACCCTGGCCGAGGTGCTTGCCTTTGCCGACAAGGCCCGGCAGGAACTGAGTTCTCTGGATAGTCTGGAGCAGGAAATCATCCATCTGGAAAAGGAGCAGCGCAAAGTTGAAGTCGAGGTGCTGGCTCAGGCCAAAATCTTATCAAAAGAGCGTGTTCAGGCGGCGGCGCGGCTGACTGCTGCCATGCAGGAGGAGCTGTCGTCGCTTTGTTTCAATCAGGCCATCTTTGAAGTATCCATGACTGGATCAGAGCAGCCGGAATCAGCAAAACTGTCTGCAACCGGCCTGGATACGATGGAATTTTTATTTTCAGCCAATCCGGGCGAGCCGCCCAAACCTCTGGCAAACGTGGTTTCCGGTGGTGAGCTTTCTCGGCTCATGCTGGCCATGAAATGTCTGCTTGCCCGGCGGGATAAGGTAGACACGGTGATCTTTGATGAGATTGATGCAGGCATCGGAGGGGAAGCTGCCGAGGCCGTGGCCCGCAAAATAGATGAACTGGCCGGACATCATCAGGTCTTCTGTATAACCCATCTGCCGCAGATTGCCGCCCATGCCGATGCCCATTTTCTGGTGAAAAAAACAGTCACTGATAACCGAACCAGAACCACTATCCGCAGTCTGTCCGTGCCGGATCGGGTTGCGGAACTGGCCCGGATGCTCGGCGGTGATAATCCCAGCAAGCAAACCCTTGCCCTGGCCCGTGAACTGGTGGAGCGGCAGCGTGTTCAATAATCGATCCGCCTGCGGGCAGGACAGAGAAAAGATATGACCAGACAAACAGCCCTGGGCTTATTTTCCGGAGGTCTGGATTCGATCCTTGCCTGCCGCGTCATTGCCGACCAGGGAATCCGGGTGCGGGCTATCAAATTTGTCACCCCGTTTTTTGATCATGATCTGCTCGACCGTGAGCAGGAATATCAGCAAGAGGCACGGGAAAAATACGGCCTTGAAGTAGAGCTTATCGACTTGAGCAGCGGCTATATTGAG
>CAZQKF010000243.1:0-4248 GCA_964593645.1 uncultured Desulfobulbus sp. | reverse complement strand
CCTTGCTCACCTGAAAGGTTTTTCCTGTTTTATCCTGCACTGTTGCCTCGGTCCGTTTATGGACAGGGTCAAAGGGAATAAACTTGTCCTGCCGGTAAGCGGCAAGCAGCGATGTATCCTTGAGTCCCAGTTTCACGGCTTCATCAATGGCGTCGTTATTTTCTTCTTTTGAGGCAAGCGAGGCCATGAGAAGAACTTCCTGGCTGCTGCCTGCAGCAAAGGGAACGACCTCGCCCAGGGTGAGTTTATTCTGGGTCAGGGTGCCGGTTTTATCCGAGCAGAGGACGTCCATGCTGGCCATTTCTTCAATGGATTCAAGGCGGGTGACAATGGCCTTCTTTTTGGACAGCAGCATGGCACCGACTGCCATGGTCATGGATAAGACGGCAGGCATGGCCACCGGGATGGAGGCCACTGTCAGGATCAGGGCAAACTGGATCAGGTCAAGCCAGGGCTCCTTGCGATGGAGCTGGACCAGAACCAGGATCGCCACCAGGGTCAGGCTGACATAGATAAGATAGTTGCCGATTGTCAGCACTGCCTTTTGAAAATGGGACACGGTTTTTGCCTGGTCCACCAGGCCGGCGGTTTGGCCGAAGCGGGTTTGTGCACCAGTGCTTGTGACTTCGGCCAGCACCTCTCCCTGTTTGACAATGGTGCCGGAAAAGACATCTTCCCCTGTTTTTTTGCTTACCGGCAGCGATTCCCCGGTTAAGGCAGACTGATCCACGCTGAGATAATCCCCTTCAACCAGCCTGGCATCAGCGGGCACCACATCTCCTAAGCGGATGCGGATATTGTCGCCCGGTACAAGTTCAGATGCATCAATGACCTGCCATTTGCCGTCCCGCAGTACCCGGGCCTTCTGGGCAAGTTCTTTTTTCAGGGCCTCCACCGCATTACCGGCAGTGAATTCCTGCCAGAATCCAACCCCGGCATTAAAGAGGAGCAGGGCAAGGATAATAAAGAAATCCGGCCAGTGCTGAACCGCTGCAGAAAGAATTGCAGCAACCTCGATCATCCAGGGGATTGGTCCCCAGAAGTAGCCGAGCAGGACACGGATAAAGGAGACATGTTTTTCCGGCAGGGCGTTGGGGCCGTATTGTTCTAAACGCCGGGCGGCTTCCTGACTGCTGAGGCCGCTCCTCTTTTCTCCGGACGTGGCCGGGGATGGATCTGGAATTGGAGCTGTAGACAAAATGTGACCTCCACAAGACATGTTCAAAGGGAAGAGATCTATCGCATTATGTGGTGTGCAGGAATGTAGTGAGTCGTTTTAAGAGAAAATGATTTTTATCTTAAAACGACTCAAGAGTTTTCTACCGGCTGCACAGGTGGGATAGACAACAGTACCGGGCCGTCCTGCACCCGGTACCTTAAGAGCTCACAGGGCAATGGGGTGTTTGAAGGTGATCCGGTGGTTGTAGCCGTCTCCACCTGTAATATCAACAGAAGTTACTCCATCGGCATCGTCATGTACCTTCACCTCAGCGGGATTCTTGATCCGGTGATCAATATATTCGGAGATAATGGACAGGGTTTTCTCTGACGGATCGTAGCTGATGCCGAAAAAGGGAATCCAATCGGTAAGGTCTCGATCCATGATACTGACCGCCATCACCTCAATCTCAGCCTTTGTATCCTTAATTTTTTTGGACAGTGCATCAAAATATCCCTCATACTCGGATTCCTGAAGCGTTCTGGTCGACATCTCTGTACCTCCTGTTGATGAATTATATTTGTTCAACTGGTTAACTGTTCAACCTCACACATACTTCCCGACTAAAAAAAGAATAAGCATGATTTTGCTATTGTTAAGGGGGCAAGGCATTTAGGGCAATCGTGCAAGGTCGTCTTTTGGAGTCTCGCGGGCTCGCTTACCTGATATCGAACGGAAATCCTGACTTTTTAAGCAAACTCCGACCGATATTCCATTTGACAAGACAACGGATCAGGCTATTTTGTTGTAAGGTATTTTTTCTTCCCTATTTCAGGAGGTACGTCATGTTTACCCACATCCCGATCAAGGCAGATCATATCATCGGCATCAAGGCTGAAGGCGTGTTGACCGATGCTGATTACAAAAAATTTCTGCCCGAGCTTGAGCAGAGTATCAACAACCAGGGGCCTGTGTCTGCCTATGTGGATATGGTTGATTTTGAGGGATGGGAGGCAAAGGCGGCCTGGGATGATTTGAAATTCGGCATTGCCCATGACCTGGATTTTGACCGTATTGCCGTGGTCGGCGATTCCAAGTGGCAGCAGTGGATGATCAAGGTGTCCAATATCTTTTTTGCAGCGGACATGCGTTATTTTTCTGCTGCTGATCAGCAGCAGGCCCTGGACTGGCTCCAGGAAAAACAGCCGGAAAATGCTGCTGCAGAAGAGGAGATCACCATCAGCGCCTATACCCATATTCTGCTGGCCACTGATTTTTCTCCCCATGCAGAACTTGCCGCTCTGCGGGCCATGGAGATGGCTGCAACCTACCAGGCCGGGCTGTCTATTGTCCACGTCCTGAACAACCAGATCCTCTTTGATGAATTTGCCGAACCGGCAATAATCGATCAGGTCAGCCTGTACCGGGAACTTGAGGTCTCCTCGCAGCAGATGCTGGAAAAACTGGCCGCCCGCCTTGAAGTGGACGATACGGTCGGTGTTCATCTGCTTACGGGCAATCCCGGTTCAGAGATTGTGAACTTTGCAGCAGAGCAGAAGGTAGACCTTATCCTGGTGGGCAGTCACGGGCGTCATGGCCTGGAACGCGTTCTGGGTTCTGTGGCAGCCGGCCTGGTACGTAAGGCGGATTGTGATGTACTGACGGTCCACCTGTAACGGTCGGCTGCCCAGCCGGCAGATGATATTTTGATTGCCCTGAAAGGTGCAATCAAATAGAATATGTACTGGTTTTCCTGAGATGTACCATTGTTGTAGTGTGCTGGGTCTGCTTATGGCTGCAGATTGCCCCATTGTTGGCAAAGTCATGTCTCAACCTCAACCGTTGGATGGTATCATATGAAAATCCCTTGCCTTTTCAACCAATGCACCATCAGGCAGAGGCTGCTTTTGCTTAACTCTCTGACCGCCGTTATTATCGTGGCCCTTTTTGCCATCTACAGCTACCAGCTGATCTCGCTTGAAAAAAAGATGATTGTTCTGGAACAGTTTGACGATCTGTTTGGCGATATCCTCGACCTTCGCCGTTACGAGAAGGACATCCTGCTCCAGCTCGGCGATGAAAATGTGGACAAGGCCCGAGCAACGCTGGACAGGGTAGCGATCAGCCTGGGCAGCCTGCAGGCGGAAGTCGACGAGAACCATGAGAGTGCACTGCTTGCCCAGTTGGACGGTGCTTTTAAGAATTACAAGACAACCTTTGAACAATGGTGCAACTCCAGCAGCTGTCACGATACCGCACCCCAGAAAGATGAGAGCCGCCTGATCCGGGCCGACGGGCAAGAACTGGTAGCTACAGCCACGGAAGTGGTTCGCAGCTACCGGATCAGTATCGGCCTGGCATTTAAAAACATCCTCTTTTGGCTCACCTTTATGCCGGTGATCATCTTCCTTGCCGGAGCAATTGTCTTCTTCGGCCAGACCCGGGGCATCCTCAGGCGGCTCGATTCGCTCAAGCAGGCAACCAAGGACCTGGCCGCCGGAGAGTTCAAACTGATAAAAATCCAGAAAACTCCCGATGAAATCTCCGGTTTAATCCAAAACTTCAATCAAATGGTCTTTGCCTTGGAACAGAAGCAGGAACAGCTCATCCAATCCAAGAAAATGGCCACCATCGGCACCTTTTCCTCGGGCATTGCCCATGAAATCAATAATCCGCTCAACAATATCTCTTTGTCCACAGATACCCTGATTGAGGAGTTTGACTCCATTGATGAAGAGGAGATAAAAGAAATTCTAGATGATATTATGGCCCAGACTGAACGGGCCAGCAAGATTGTCCGTAACCTGCTCGATTTTTCCAGGGCCCAGTCTTCTGAAATGGAGCCCATTCACATTGACTTTATTCTCCATAAGACAACGGAACTTGTGGCCAATGAACTGCGCATTCATAAGATTTCCCTGCATAAGAAAATCGAGGACCTGTTGCCACAGACCAATGGTGACCTGCAGAAACTGCAGCAGGTTTTCCTCAATCTGATCATCAACGCGGAACAGGCCATTGGTGACTACGGTACCATCTCCGTCTCTGCCGGCAAGACTGACAATGGCTATGTACGGGTTGATATAAGT